>JAISJZ010000258.1 GCA_031261125.1 Planctomycetaceae bacterium
GACTCCGCTTCGATGAACACTGGTTCGTTTGCTCGAATCGAACCGATAGCGCAAAAAATTGTACAAATAATCCAAGTCAAAAAACAAAGCCGCATGTTGACCTCTTAAAAATTTTTTTGAGGGGTTGTGAACAGACATATTTAACCATTTTAATGCAGTCGCTCCAAATTTGCAACGTTGTAAAACAGCAGCCGGAAGCGTGAACTGCTTGGTTTTACGTCGATTTAATGCTCCCTCTGATTCAGATGTTACGTTCCCGGTTTAATAGTATCGGTGAGAATCCGAACGGGCGCACCGAGTTCAAATGTCTTTTGGTTGGTTCCTTTTTCGATACTCATTTCCAACTTGCTCGTTTCCGGTTGCGTGTGTTCGACATTGATTAACGAATACACTTCGGTTATTCCCGATTGAAATTCGTTCCCTTGTTTAAGCGAAACGGTTGTTGTTTTAGAAAAAACCACAGTGTAATCGCCGAGCGGAGCACCGGGAAATTGTCCGTATGTTACCAATTTTGCATTACCCGAAGTATTCGTGATTCCCGTAACGGGCCAAATACTTTCCTGTTTGGAAATGAGTTGTACGGAAACATCGGCAACGGGATCACCGTTTTGCGTGACGGTAATCACGCAAGGATAGAGCTTCGGAAGTCCATCCGGTCGATTGGAACGTGTACAGCCCAGTAAAAGGAAAATCAAAAACAAAAAAATAACGTATCGAAATGGATGGAACATAATCGCAGAGGTCAGAGTTGGGAATGTCAGAGCCGCAACTGCAAAGTTACGTTTACTTGATTTACTCAATTTATTTGGAACTCATTAAATTAACACGAAACCGGTCGCTTACGCTCCCGGCTGCTATTTTCATGGAATTACGGGGCGGCAACTTCTCCGCCGTTAAGTGAGCCGAGGGCTCCCCAAATGCCGAAAGGACTTGCTGTATCAAAATACTCTCTCGGTTTGTACTTGGCATTGAGATTAGCGCAATAGATCGTTTCAGAAATAAAGTGCGATGAACCGTCTCCGAAAACCGAATTGACACCGCCGGTATGGTAACTCGAAGCCGAGTAAATTCCCCATGAATTAACATCGGCACGATAGCAATTCGGCGAATTGGGCGGTAAAACGGTATTGAATCCAGTCATTGCCGGCTGTTTGCCAATGATACGGCCGCCGCGCCAACTTCCTTTTGTGGTATTATATTTACTCGATACAATGAGATTAGAATCACCGGGATCGCGCACTGCCATACATTTGCTCGGATCAATATCATTACTGCCGCCGTAAATTGCGGCTTCAAACGCAATACCGCTTTTGATGGTCCGATCCGCATACAATTCGGTCGAAGTTACCGATTCGCTTGCCATAATCGTGTTTGATGTTCCGTCGAGAAACGATGCGGTGGAGTGCCATGTAAATTCAATGAACGGTGCCCTTGCCCGCCATTGTCCTTCATCGAAATGCCCCCAACCACCGTTATCTATATTGTTAAGAACGATGTCTGCCGTTGAAAGCCGTACACTTGTCTTGTACATCGGACCATTGGGAGCAGATTGCGTGTTTTTTTGACGAGCCGTTGGATCGGAAGGGCAACAGAATGACGGAAGTTCAAACGTATGTAAAAACACGACAGTATCATCATACGAGCTAGAAATAATGGTATCATAAGCGGCTTGTTGTTCGATAAACGGAAGTATGGGAAGGAGCCCTCCCCAAGCAACGCCTTGCACATATGTTCACTGAGCTGGAAACGAACCGTGAACGTCGTGGTAATTGTGGAATCCAATTCCCAACTGCTTCAAACTATTGGAACACTGCATCCGTCTTGCCGCCTCACGGGCGGCTTGCACAGCGGGCAAGAGCAAAGCGATGAGAACGCCAATAATGGCGATAACGACAAGAAGTTCGACTAGAGTGAAACCGAATTTTACAGAATTTTCATTTTCCGCTAAAGTTTCGGATTCAGATTGCCGTGTGTGTGTCGGGTCAACGCGCCAGAACACTTTAACAGAATTGCGATAAGATTCATAACATTCTCCTTTGTCTAAATAGCGAAGCAGAACACTGACTATAACCCGCCCATCGTAGCATAGTTGCCGGCATTGTCAATAGGGGAGGAGAAAAATTTTATGCACCCTGCCGATATTCTTTGGGGAAATATACTCTTGCTTTTCCGAAAAGTTTACAGTAGGCGTGCAAGAATTATTTTTCTTTTGAGTTTGGGAATCTTAGGCGTTTTAGGAAGTTTTTTAGGTTGTTCTTACCCGTGCCGACACAGCCGTCAACGGTTCCTTTCCCTTCCGCAAAAAGCGCAATACGTTCAACGACCGGCTTAATAGACACGTGAACTTTTCACTCAAACCCGGCATCGACAAATAATGTTTGTCCTCGTCCCGCCAACGGTCTTTTATCAAATGCAAACAATTCTTCACATCAAACGAAGCAGCCCACTCCGCATTATCAGAATCAAGCCAGATTTTGCGGGTTTCTCTCACCCCTTTTTTTTGAAACGCTCTGCGCTTGCGGCGGCTCCTTGTCCTTGTTCGCAAAGGTCGTCTTGACGACATCATCAAGGTCTTTTGGTTTTCCTTAATCTGGAAAACGTAATCCAAGTGATGTTCTTGAAGAACTTGCAACAGTGTGATTTTACTATCGTGAACGAATACGTTCCGCATTTGTAATACATCGCCGTTTTTGTCAAGTATCTGTTTGTTGGTTTTTCCGTCCACGGCAGCGGTGAGCGAATGTTCGTTGGCAAGGGCGAGTTGGTAAAAAGCAATCAATCCTTGCCGAAGATGTTCGAGTGGAAGTTTCGCCAATACGCGGGAGATAGTGGTCTCATCGGGCGGAGCATCGGACTTAAATCCAAGAAGGGGTTCTTTTAGTTGTGTCCAATAGATTGCCGACCAACGGACGATGCGGGCAATGCAGGCGTGCGAGGAGACCAAGCAGGACGAGGGCGAGGATGCCCGACAGTGTTGTTTTACGGGGGGATGCGAAACGCCTTGTCGGGAACGCGGGTCGGGAATCGCTTTGAGAAATTCGGCAAATCGGCAAAGAATCGTTGCGGTCATTGTAAACTCCGTAATGGTAATGAATGTCCTCGTTCATCTATACGGAATTAAAAAAATCTTGTTAGGAAAAAAAACTTGTAGTCGGACTGTTTACTCGGCTTCCCGCGTTGCGTCCAGTTCGCCGGTGTAGGATTGAGCGGAAACTATCGGCGTTGTTTTGGCAATACCGGTCAACCCCCGCAAACGGATTTCAACACAGTTGCCCCGGTTATTCTTCAACAGTACGGCAGCGGACGAAACCGTTCCGTCAGGATAAAAGAAAATCGGTACCGACCATACCGCCGAACTGTTGCCGGCGGTCTCGCCGAGACGCAATTCCTGATTCGCTACTTCTTCGCTTTCGGCAGTGTTTTCTTCCGTCTCGGTTTCACCGGCAGTGGTCAAACCAAGATAAAACGCCGAACGTTCTTCCGGGAGAGAAATAACATCTGCCGTAAAAACACTGCCGGGCAACTTCAGCATCTTCGTACCGGTATCTTCCGATGCCTGACTAGGGTCGCGCAAAATAAAATCCTGGGTTTCGCCGGTGAACACCCCTTTCTCAAACGGGTCGAGTTCGTTCAGCACATCGTACCGGTTCGTTGCGTCGCGGGACGAAAGCCCTGCCGTAAAATGAGCGTCGAGAATTCTATCAACGATAATTTCCGAGCCGCCGAGTCGGCACCGCAGGCAAACAATTTGTCCGTCTTCCATTGCCGTCAACCGGGCTTCAATGAATTCGCCCCGTAGTTGTTCCGCCGCCGCTTGCAGCCGCTGATTGTCCAGCGTGCCTTGAAGCAAAGGAATTCCGATTGCCGCTGCAATAAACATTATCACAACGACTAAAAGAATCTCAATAAGTGTAAATGCGGAACGGTATTTCATTGACTAACAACGTATTAATCCACTGTACTGTCAAATTGTCCATCGGTCAAGACCGTCGTTATTGTATCACCTTTGAGAACATTATGCACGCTATGCACCAAAGTTCCTTCGGCTGTCTTCGTCAGCGAATATCCTCTCGCCAGTACCGCCAGAGGACTTAATGCTTTTAATGCCGCCGCCGCTTTACCGAACGATTCGTTTGCCCGCTGCAACTGTTTGTCAACCGACCGGTCAAGCCGCTCCTTCTGAATGTCCACCGAACGCCGCCGGGTTTCAATCAGCATTTCCGGGCGTTGAAAAACCGGATGCCGGGCGAGAAATGCCAATTTGTCCCGATACGTCCGCATTTTCCGGTCAATGCCGTTGTCAAGTTGCAACTGATTCCTCGCTAACCGCTGTTCCAACTCCTTGTCTTCGGTGAACGAAATTAACTCGGCGGCTTGACTCGGTGTCAACGCCCGAACGTCTGCCGCCAAGTCGCATAACGAAATATCAATTTCGTGTCCCACGCCGCAAACGACGGGAATCAGAGAATCGGCAACTGCCCGGACTAATACTTCCTCATTGAACGCCCAAAGGTCTTCTTTACTGCCGCCGCCGCGGACAAGAGCAATGCAGTCCGCCGGAAAATGTCCGGCGGAACAATGCCGGTTCACGGACGCAACCGCCGCTGCCATTTCCGCTGCTGCTCCGTATCCCTGCACGGATACCGGTACAATCACAACGTTTATCCGATTCGTTCTTCTTCCGAGAACTTGGAGAAAATCCCGGACTGCCGCGCCGGTCGCACTGGTGATGAGAACAACATTTTTGACAATTTTCGGCAGCGGTCTTTTCCGTTCCGGGGCAAACAGTCCTTCTTTCGCCAACTTATCCCGAAGTTGCTGAAATGCTAATTCCAACGCCCCGATGCCTTTCGGTTCAACAGACGAAATGTAGAGTTGATATTTTCCCTGCGGCTGATACACTTCCAATTTACCGCGGCAAACAACTTCCATTCCTTCTTCCAGTTTGAACCGGAGCCGGGACGCAAGCGAACTCCAAATCACGGCAGGCATTTCGGACTGCCCGTCTTTGAGTTTCGGATAAATATGTCCGCGGACGGCTTTGACGTTGGAAATTTGCCCGACAACCCAAACGTCCTGGAAGGCCGTATCAAGTAAATTTTTGATTTGCACTGTCAGTTCTGAGACCGTCAGCGGTCGCGGCGGCGGACTTTTCCGCTTAATTTCAAACAATGGGGTTTCAGACATCTGTCATCTTGACCTTTTACTGTTGCCGTTATACAATGGTATTGAATCAGAGTACCATAATTTTTATCCAGAAGTTAGATAGAGACGGCAATGAGCGAAGAACATATTGACATTGTGAGCGAACCAGAAGAAACGGAAGCAGCGAACGAAGCGGCTTCCGCAGAGGAACAACTTCGTATCGAGTTGAACTTGGCAAAAGACCGGACGTTGCGGGCAATGGCGGACTTGGAAAATTACCGCGCCCGGTCTGCCCGGCAAGCAGCAGAAGAACGGAAGTATGCTAATCTTGACCTTATCCGTGAACTGCTTCCGGTTTGGGATAACATCGGCAGAGCGTTGGAAGCAGCGGAAAAGAACCACTCGCTTGAAACACTGGTCGAAGGCGTGAAGTTGGTGGACCGGCAGTTGCTCGACCTGCTGCAAAAGTTTCACTGCGAAAAAATTGAGGCGTTGCATCAGCCGTTTGACCCGAATGTTCACGCATCAATCGCTCAAATGCCGAACGGTGAATTTCCGCCGAACACGGTGATTGCCGAACCGCAAATCGGTTTCAAATTGTACGACAGGGTTGTGCGTCCGAGTCAGGTGGTACTATCCGCTGCCCCGGCTGTTTGACCCGCCCCATCTCCCCTATTTCATTCCCTTATTTGTTCCGTACCGTTTGTCCTCACTGTTCCCAAGATTACACGCTTGACGACTCGCTGCGGGGCAAAACCGCTTGCTGCAAGCAGTGCCGGCAAGTGTTCGTACTGGAAGAACAGGCAGCCGCCCCGTTGAGTCCGGCACCGGTGCGGCTGCGGAGCGGCGACTCCGGCTTTGAACTGCGTCCGCCGTCCGCAAAACTCCGGCGGGAATTAAAAAAAGCAGAACAGCACAATGCCATACTGCAAACTCCGAAAAAACAACCGGCAAAAAAAGCCCCGGCGGGAATATGGAACGTCGGCGACGTTATTCTCGGTCTCTACGAAGTCAGAGCGTTATCGGAAACGCTGCCGTATGCCGAAGGCGGTGTCGGTATCGTTCACCGCGTCTATCACCGGGAATGGGACAAAGAACTCGCGGTCAAAAGTCCGAAACCGCACGTCTTTCAAACAGAAACCGGAAAACTGAATTACGAACGGGAAGCGAAAACGTGGATTGAACTGGGACTGCATCCGAATATCGTACCGTGCTACCTTGTCCGCCGTATCGGAGAAACGCCGCGGCTGTTTGCGGAGTTTGTTCCCGACGGTTCGTTGAAGGACTGGATAGCAAGCAGAAAATTGTACGAAGGCGGAGCGGAAGCATCGCTGCTGCGGATTCTGGACATTGCAGCACAATTCGCGTGGGGACTCGAACACGCTCACAAACATAAATTGCTGCACTTGGACGTGAAACCGGCAAACGTAATGATGTCCGGGCAAACGGCAAAAGTTACGGACTTCGGATTGTCGCAGAGTATTGTCGATGAACAGAAAAGCGGAAAATGGAAAAAAAACAAGGAAAAAGAACAGGATGATGAAGACAGTAAATCCATTTTGGATATGCTCACGACAGGCGGAATGACACCGGGCTATTGTTCGCCGGAGCAGTATTCGGCGTTCACTTTGGCAAAGCAGCGGCTGTACAGCAGTATGCCGAAGATAACGCTGCAATCCGATATATGGTCTTGGGCGGTGAGTGTGCTGGCGATGTTTCACGGACGGTCACCGTGCAAAAGAGGCGGACAAACGGCGCGGCAGGTGTTCGAGTCGTTTTTGAAAACCCCGCCGCCGGCGGACGGGCAACCGGCGATGCCGAAACCTTTGGCAGAACTGCTGCTGCACTGCTTTGAAGAGAAACCGGAAAAACGACCGGAACATATCGGCTGGGTTGCCGATGAAATCATAAAAATTTACAAAGACGTTTCCGGCGTGGCGTTTCCCCGGCTGCGTCCGGTAAGTGCCACGTGGACACCGGAGAGCATCAATAACCGCGCCGCCTCGATGCTTGACCTTAACAAGCCGGACGAAGCGGAAAAACTTTTGGGACAAGCGGCGGCGATTCAGCCGTGGCATCCCGAAGTAACGTACAATCAAACACTTTTGGCGTGGCGGGCAGCAAAAATCACGGACTTAACGGCTGTCGGACATTTGGAAACGCTGGTGAAGACCCGGCAGCAGTCGGCGGCGGCTCATTATGCGATGGGCTTGTTGCAGCGGGAACGGGGCAATCCGCAGTCCGCAATGGATTCCCTCGAAGATGCGCTGCGCATTGAACCGCGGGACGACATCCGCCGAACACTTCTTGCTGCCGAAAAAGTTGCCGAACAAAGCGCACGCTGCTTGGAACGCTTCAACATTCTGCAAGGAAGAGAAGACGAGGTCTTTGCTGATGACCGCGGCGAATTCATCTTAATTCCGGCTGCACATCAAACGCTGGAATTGCGGGACACTGAAACGGGACATATCAAGAATCTATTTTCGCTGTCCAAAGAACCGGCAGATGCGCTGCCGGGTTCCCGCCTTGCATTGAGCAGCGATTTGATGTGGGAAATCGTCTGCGGTACCGAACCGGATACCGTGTTTCTCAAACGAGTCGGTGCCGGACAGCCGGCGGCGGTATTGCGGCTCCTTCATTGGAAACGCTACTTCGGCAAACGGGAACCTGCCGAACGAAATCTCGTTGTGCAGCCCGGCGTTCCGCTGGTCGGTGAAACACAGGGAACGGAAATTATCCTCTACGACAAAGAGAGCCGGCAACTATGTTGCCGATTGTACGGACACGAAGACACTGTTACGGCATTGTGTTTCAGTGCCGACGGTCGGTTCGCTCTTTCCGGCGGGCTTGATAGAGTGATGATTCTTTGGGAATTACCGTCGGGACGGTGCCTGCGGACGTTCCGGTCGCTCGGCGGTGCAGCGGATGCCGTCTATTTCGGAAGAAACAATAAGTTTGTATTATCGCTCATTGCCGGCGGTTTGCTGCGGTTGTGGGATATTTCGATTTTATGCGGGCAGTCCCAACTGTTCCGTTCGCCGCTGCTCTTGTCGAACGTTGCCAGTGCCGAAGAAGTCAGCCGGCAGCAGTCCGAAATGAATCAATACTGCAACATCATCCGGGACGCAGTACAGAACGCCGATTACAATGCCGCACTGCAAGCCGTAGAAAACGCCAAGGACATCGACGGCTGGGAAACGGCACGGCGGACGCTGGACAACGAAGGGCTTTGGGATAACATTGCCCGGCATACCGTTCGTGATTCCTTGGAAAATGTTCTGAACACCTACACCTTTGCCGGTCATCAGGATACGGTCTCAACGGCGGCATTATCGCTGGACGGTAATTTAGCAGCATCAGCAGGACGCGACCAAACGATTCGGATTTGGGACATTACGCAGCAAAAATGCGTCAGAGTTCTCGAAGGACATTACGATTGGATACGCAGTGTCGAAATGACAATGGATGCAAAATTTCTCGTTTCCGGTTCGTGGGATATGTCCGTGCGCGTTTGGAATATCGCTTCCGGTCAATGTGTCCGCAAATTTGAAGAGAAAGTTAAATCACTGACAAAAATTGCGCTGAATCCCCAAGGACGCATCGTTGCCGTTGCCAACGGTACCGGTTCGGTTTTCCTCTGGGATGTGTTGACCGATGAAATCAAAGGACGGTTTCTCGCTCACAACGGCAGCGTCAATACGATTCGGTTCAACCGGAACGGACAGTATTTTCTCACCGGCGGAGATGACAATCTTGTTAACGTTTGGCAGTTCGGCACGGAAGAACCGGTTCGGACAATCAAATTTCACAAAGCACCGGTAACCGCAGCGGTGTTTTCCACAGACGGCAGCAGAATCATTTCCGCAGACCGCGAAGGACAAATTGCTGTTTGGAATTCGGACAACGGTCAAATCGAATTCACATTGGGCGGACATCTCAGCGATGTTACCGCTTTGGAATTGCTTGCTGACAACCGGTTTTTCCTGTCGTGTTCAAAGGATAAGAAGGTGCGTTTGGGCGGCGTTCTCGCAGAGAACCAGTCAATGCAGCGTGTCATCGAAGGGCATCCGTCGCCGCTGCTTACGCTTGCCGTTGATGTTACCGGTCGGCGGTTTATCACTGGCGGCGAAGACGCACTCGTTCGGATTTGGGATATGTACTGGAATTACCGTTTTCCCGGCTGGTCTGGAATGACCCCGTCGGCGGAACGGACACTGAACGTACTATTGTCGCTATACTCCGATAACGGTAAATTGCCGGAATTGGACGGCGTGATTATCCAGCGGATTCTTCTCGAAATGGAGTACCGCGGTTTCGGAATGATTCTGCCGAAAGAAGTGAAACAGCGGATTAGAAAACAAACGGGAAATGTTTTTGTCGCGTAAAAAAGAGTTTTTAGGGCTGCCTTCACTGACCGCTGTCTGCCTCTTCTTGTGCCGGTTCGACATTCACCGGAATCGGCACAACCAGCGAATAAGTAATCGTTTGAACAGCGTCGGCAGTTGACCAAGGACCCAACGCTTCGGCGATGTGCTGCCGCCGTATGGCAACCGTAATCCGTACTGCCGCCGGCAACTTCTGCATATCATCCATATCCCAGTAGTCAAGCCACTGTCCCTGCTCATTCGTTGACGAAGATGTTTCACTTGCCGTACCGCCTGCCGTACCGCTGCCGGATGTTCCGCCGCTTGACGTGTTCGCAACCGTGTTTGAACTGCCCGGTTCGTAATAGGCAAACTCAATCCATTCGACTTCCGGTGCGAACGGCTCATCGTACTGTTCGTACTCCGTTTCTTTACTTTCGTTGACAGCGTACTGCGTAACCATTCGGTCAAGTTGCCGGCGGAACAAACCGTACCGGACGGCATTTTGGTCAAGAGACCTGCCGAGCGAACCGGTTAATTGGTCGGGCTGATACCGCGGGTCGCCCGCATCCTGAATTTGTCCGGTGTCTTCACCGAGATAATACAGCACCGTTTTTGACGGACTTAACCGGTCAACGAACAGAGAACCGTTGACGGTCTGTTTTGAACCGAACGTTTCACCGCGGGGCAATCGGGCGGTGTCAATCTGAATCCAATCGAGGTCGCCGTAAATTCCCGGCATTGTGCCGTAAATTGCCGCATCTTCTGTTGTTCCTTCTTCCGTTTCCGCCGTTTGTGTTGTTCCTATTGCTGTTTGCAATTCAGACAGAACATCGGTATCCAAACCGGCGGCGGAAAGACCAAACACCGCAGATAGGGCGGACGTGTCAACTTCCAATTCTTCCTGCCGCAGTTGAACGACAACGGAACGGATGTCTTTGGCGATACTTTCCAGCACTGCCCGCGCAAGTTGCGCTTCTTCAACTTCCGTCCGGTTGACCACAAGTTGCCGAAGGTGAATGTCAATCGCCAGAAGGACGAACATCATCACTGCCGACATTAAGCCCAGCGCGATGAGAACTTCAAGCAGTGTATAAGCGGATTTCTTTGACAACGAAGGAAACGAATAATTGACAACGGGCAAGAGACAAGGGACAATTACGGACATCATCGGTGAACACTATTGTTAATGATTCCTTGTCCCTTGTCAATTCCTCTAAACGAACGCAACGGCGGGGCGTGATGCTCGTCGTCGTCCTTGTTGCCGTCGCCCTGTTGACGCTTTCCGTTTTGGCGTTCTCCAAGTTTATGCTTGCCGAACGGCGGGGAACGAGCCAATCGCTGCGGCAGCGGCAAGCCCGGCTTATCGCCGAATCCGGTATTGAATATCTGCGGATTTTTTTGATGAAAGAACCGCTTACCGTTCTCGACCTCGGCGGATTGTACGACAACATAAACGAATTCTGCGGAAACATTGTAACCGACGGAACGGTTTCGATGACCGGTACAACCGCCGGCATTGAAACCGGTTTGCGGGGACAGATTGATTACCGGGATGTCGGACGCTTTACCGTGATTTCACCGGCACTGTCCGAAGACGATATTTTAACCGGAGAAAATTACCGGTACGGCTTGGAAGACGAATCCTGCAAAATGAATCTGCGCTGGCTGCTCCAAACCGAAACACAGTCGCCGGGAACGGGGCGTTCGATGCTGATGCGGCTCCCCGGTGTAACCGAAGAAATTGCCGATTCCATTCTCGATTGGCTTGATGAAGATAATGAACCGCGGGAATACGGTGCTGAAGATGAATACTATGCAGGACTTGACCCGCCGTACTATACCCGCAACGGAATGCCGGACTCGCTGGACGAACTGCTGCTCATCAAAGGAATTACGCCGAAAATGCTCTACGGTATTGATTGGAACCGCAATGGAATTCTTGACCGCGGTGAACCGGACGAATCAACGCTGGAAGAATTCGATGTTTCGGACGGTTCGCTGAACCTCGGCTTGATTTCCTATCTGACGCTGGACAGCCGGGAACCGATGACAACATCGGAAGGGTTGGAAAAAATTAACGTCAATGGGGACGACCTCGAAGAGTTGCGGACGCAACTGGAAGAGCGGTTTGAAAATACGGAATGGGTTGACTACATTATTCAATACCGGCAGCAAACGCAGCAAAGCGGGACGGGCGGTTCAACAGCCGGGAGCAGCAGCGGCGGACTTACGGGAATTGTCGGCGGAGCAGCCGGTTCATCATCAGGAACGAAAATCAATTCGCTGCTCGATTTAGTCGGCGGGCAAGGTTCGCCGTTCACGGACGACCCGAACGAGATGAACGACTATCTGCCGCTGTTGTACGATAATTTAATGACCAGCGATAAACCGGTGGTCGGACGCATCAACATCAATCAAGCGTCCCGCAGCGTGCTGAATCTGTTCGTTGCACAAGACGATGATTTGACGGAATCGGCATTGCTGTTGGGAACGCAACTTGATGAAGCAAGTCAACTAGCGGCAGCGGCGGGTGCCGGTACGGAAACGGCGTTTAGTTCCACGCAGGTATCGGAAATCATTGAAGGAATTCTTGCCGAACGGGTTTCCGACCCGAATTTGATTGATAAAGAAGAAATGCGGTATCCGTTTTGGGTTTATACTCACGGCATCATTTCGGACTTGGAAACGATGAAAAAACTTGAACCGTACTTTTGCTGCCAAGGGGCGGTATTTAAGGCAAACATCATCGGCCGGTTCGATGAGCAGTCGCCGACAGTGCGTTTGGAAGTTTGGCTCGACGCATCAATGCCGAACAAACCGGCAAAGGTAATTCGGGTTCGGGAATTGTCGGAATTGGGTCCCGGTTATTCTGCCGACATTCTCGGTGCCGACGAGTACAGCCGGCAGCAGAACTATTGAAACACGCACGCTCCGTTATTTCTTCGGTGCGTGCAGCATCACGAACAGTACCGGCGTTACAATAAGAATGTGAAGCAAACTCGAAATCATTCCGCCGACCACCGGTGTTGCCAGCGGCTGCATTATTTCCGTTCCTGTTTGTGTTGACCAAAATATCGGCAGCAGCGATGCGACCGTTGTTCCAACCGTCATTAACTTCGGACGCAGTCGCAATCTCGCACCCGATTTAACCGCCGCGACAAACTCGGCGTATGTCAGCAGCGGAACTGGTTTTGCCGCGGAAGGAACAACTCCTTTCGCCGACTTCGCTTTCTCGACCGCTTCTTCCATATAGACGACCATTATGATTCCCGTTTGAATGGCTGTGCCGAACAACGCAATATAACCGACCCAAACCGCAACGCTGAAATTGAAACCAAGAATGTGCTGCAAAATCACGCCGCCGGTTAACGCAAACGGAACCGCCAATAAAACGTGCGCCGCTTCGCCGACACTGTGAAACGTCATCACAAGAAAAAGGAAAATGATTCCAATCACAACGGGAAACACGATTTGCAGCGTTTGTCTTGCGTGAATCTGATTTTCGTACTGTCCGCTGTACTCAATCGTTTCGCCTTCATCTAATTTCACTTCCTTCGTTATCCGCCCTTTCACTTCATCAACGAAGCCGCCCAAGTCCCGTTCGACAACATTCGCCTGGACGAAAACCCTTAACCGCCCGTTTTCACTGCTGATCATATTCGGACCAATTACCCGTTGAATCTTGCAAACCTCTTGCAGCGGAACACGCACTCCGCTCGGTGTCGGTATCAGCAATTCACCGAGTTTTTCAATATCGTCGCGGTCTGCCCTGTCCAGCCGAACCTGTATATTCCACCGTTCCCGTCCTTTAATCGTTGTCGTTACGTTCATTCCGCCCAGTCCCATTTCAACGTAAGAAAGTATATCTTCGGCAAGCAGTCCGTACCGTCCCATCCGGCTGCGCTCAATGATAAATTCAAGATACGGCTTGCCTTGGTCCTGCGACGGTGCCACGCCGATTGCTCCCGGCACCGTTTCGATAATTTTCGCAACTTCATTCGCTCTCTTTTGTAATGCGTTCAGATTATTGCCGAAAATTTTCACGCCGAGTTGCGCCCGAATCCCCGTGCTTGTCATCAGTACCCGGTTCTCTATCGGCTGTAAAAAACCCGGTGTGTATCCCGGCACTTGGGCAAGCATTTCGCTTAAATCCGCTATAATTTGGTCTTTCGTCAGCCCTTCCCGCCATTGCTTTTGCGGTTTCAATGTTATCGTTGTTTCAATCATTTCCGCCGGTGCCGGGTCGGTCGCCGTTTCGGCACGTCCGAGTTTTCCGGCAGCGCACACCACTTCGGGATACCGGCTCATTATTTCGTCCTGCCACGCCATAATCTGTTTCACTTCCGTCAACGATGTTGCCGGAAGCAGTACCGGCATAAACAGCAATGAACCTTCTTCGAGTGCCGGCATAAATTCGGAACCAAAGCCCTGAAAATTATCAAACAGCGACGAGCGGGAAACGGCGTTTCCTGTTTCCCGCACAACTTTCGGTAATCCGAACGCCAAACACAGCGAAACAATCAACAAACACAATGCCGAAAACAGCACCGTCTTCTTGAACCGCAACGCTAAATCAAGCAGCGGGTCGTAAATCAGCAACGCCGCTTTCATCAGCCAATTATTATCTTCAGAGCGGAAAGGACCCCGCACTAAAAACGTGCATAGCACAGGAACAACAGTCAACGCCAGCAGCACCGCTCCGATGAGAGCGAACGTCTTCGTGTAAGCCAACGGATGAAACAGTTTGCCCTCTTGTCCCGACAATAAAAACACAGGAACAAACGCAAGAATGATAATTGCCATCGCGAAGAACATCGGGCGACCCACTTGTTTCGATGCCTCCAGTGTGATTTGAAAAACTTCGGATGCGTTAAGCGAAGTATTCGGCTTTTCCCGAAGTTCACACTGCCGAATCACATTTTCCGTCATAACAATTCCCGCATCGACGAGAACGCCGATACTGATAGCAATGCCGGTAAGCGACATAATATGCGAAGGAACACCGAAGCAATTCATCAGAATAAAACTGATAAGAATCGCCGACGGCAGCGGTATCGTTACAATCAAAATCGACCGGAAGTGAAACAGAAAAAGAATGTGCGCCAGCGTAACAAGAATAATCTCTTCTACGAGGGCGTGCCGCAGTGTATCAAGCGACCGGTCAATCAAACCGCTCCTGTCGTAAAACGGTTCGATTGTTATTCCCTCCGGCAGTCCTTTTTGAATATCCGCAATTTTCGCTTTGATGTCTTGAATCACTTGATACGCATTTTCACCGTAACGCATCACAACGATACCGCCGGCAACTTCTTGTCCGTTCACGTCGAGCGTTCCCCGCCGGTATTCGCCGCCGATTTGCACCGCCGCAACGTCTTTGACATAAAGCGGAATACCGCTTCGGGCTTTCAACGGCGTGTTCTCAATGTCCGCTGTATTTTCCACCAGACCGATACCGCGGACAACGAATTCGGCACCGTTCTCTTCGAGTGTTTTTCCGCCGACATTCAAATTGTTCTTCTGCAAAGCGTCCATCACTTCGCCGAGCGTAATGTCAAACTGTTTCAACTTCAACGACGACACTTCAACTTGATATTGCCGGACGAAACCGCCGATACTGCCAACTTCCGCAACGCCCTTGACGGACGCAAGTTGATATTTGATGAACGTATCCTGCAAATTGCGGAGCGAACCAAGGTCGGATTTGCCGTTCACCCGCAAATAATACTGATACACCCATCCTAATCCCGTTGCATCAGGTCCCAAACGGGCAATAACGCCTTCCGGTAGTATATCGCCGAGAGAATTCAGCCGCTCTAACACGCGGGTTCGGGCAAAATATGTTTCAACGTTGTCGTGAAATATCACCGTCAAAAACGAGAACCCGAACATTGACGTTGCCCGGACGGTCTTGACACCGGCGAGTCCTTGCAGCGACACGGACAGCGGATAAGTAATTTGGTCTTCGACTTCCTGCGGCGAGCGTCCTTCCCAATCGGCATAGACGATGACCTGATTTTCGGACAAGTCCGGCAGAGCGTCAATCGGCGTAGTGCGGACGGCGTGAACACCCCAGGCACAGACAGCGAGGAACGCCGCAATCACAAGGAAGCGGTTATGTAAAGACCAATGAATGAGTGCGTTTATCATTTTAGTCCACCGTTGTTATCAAGACCTTCTTTGTCGGTACGAGTTTGAAGTCCGTCCACGCTGCCCAGTCGGCGTTGGAATTGTCTTTCGTACCGACATCGGCAACGAGTTTCAAGCGAATCGTTTTACCTTGCCATTT
>JAISJZ010000285.1 GCA_031261125.1 Planctomycetaceae bacterium
GCGATGTTTTCGCCATTAGGGCGTTTCTTGTTAGGAAACGCAACTTAATAACCGCCGCAAACAGTTAATAGACAAGAACTTCCGTCAATCGGGGCGACAGGATTTGAACCTGCGACCTCCTGCTCCCAAAGCAGGCGCGCTAGCCAGACTGCGCCACGCCCCGAATTCAATTTTTTTCAATCAACCATCACTGTAAGTACGGGTATTCGTTGCGCTGCTCACGCCGCCGCCACGAATCCAATAACGTCATCGTCCGGTATAATAACGCCGCCGTCCGCTCCTTCGTGTCCGACTCCGTATAACAACGCAACTCCGGCGCATTACCGGACGGACGTATATGGATAATGTCTTGGTCGCCGAACGTCATCCGCAAACCGTCCGTTCTGTCAATCCTCTGCAACTCCCCGAACGACGCAAATATCAGTTGAATCCTTTCCTCGCTCTCCGATAATAACTCCGCCATTTTTTGCCGCGATATTTCAACGGGGAAATTTTGCAGCCGGTCGCTCATCACAATCCGCCGCGGTAAATAACCGGTAATCTCCGATAACGGAACCCCCAACGCCTTCGCCTGCGACAGCACCGCAATATGAACAACCGCCGGGTCCCGCGTCGGCAGCGCATCCAACGGACGACGGGATTCTTCCTCATCCAGCAAAATATCGTTCGCCGTCAAAAAACCGCCGTTCGCCTCATAACCGGCAACACGCCGAAACCCCTGTTTTACCGCACTTTGCATCGCTTCAATCACATAGGGCGAACCAATTTTGGTACGCACAATGTTCTTGAACCAGCCCGATTTTTCCAGTGCCGTATTGGAACTGACCGGCGTAACAATACAATCGGCAAGCAGGAATCTCGCCGTTAAAATACCGGCAATATCGCCGCGAATCCAACCGCCGTGTTCATCGAAAATCAACGGGCGGTCCGAATCACCGTCCGTTGACAAAACCGCATCGAACGGCGGATTTTCCGAATCACCTCTTACACCTTGCGGTAAATCATTGCCGTTTGCCCAATTCTTCGCCAATGAAAGGTCTTCGTCCCGCACCGCTTCGGTATCGACGGCAACGAACACGCCGCTGCGTCCCAATCGGGTTACCGCTGCTCCCAGTGTCGTGTAGAGGTTGTACAACACGTCCCGTCCGACAGCAGAATGTTCGTATAATCCGATGCGGCATCCGGCTAAAAAATTCTTCGGCAGCGCACGGACGAAACGGTCTATGTATAACTGCTCGGCTTCGGAACGGGCAGCACATTCCGAATGTGCCGCGGCTAAAAGTTTACCGAAATCATCAGGAACGTCAACGGTTTGCTGCCGAATTCCTTCCTCATCTTTTTTGAGGATTTCGCCTGTCGGCAGATTAAACTTAATGCCGTTGCGGTCTTCAGGGATATGACTGCCGGTAACCATTATCGACGGAATTTTTTCGGTCAATCCATACAGAGCGACGGTCGGCGAGGGAACGGTGCCGCAATCAACGGGGGTTAATCCGAAATGAGCAACGGCAGTGCGCACCGCTTGGGCAATCCGCGGCGAACTGGTGCGCAAATCGTAAGCAACGGCAGCGCGGTCAAACGTTTTGCCGCAGGTCTGTGCCGTGTATTGTAAAAAAGCAAGGGTATAAGCAAAGCAAACGGTATCGGTCATATCAGCAACGAGACCTCTTGCCCCGCTGGTTCCGAACCCGACCCCGCTGTCCGTCATCAACTGATTTATCTGAATCTCCATCGAAAAAGCGAAATGCACGGAAACAAAATCGAATTCGCCCCATTATACACAGAACCGGTTTTTCGGCAAGCGGATTACGCCGTCAGTTCTGCGGCAGTCAGCGTATTGAGCATCAACATTGTAATCGTCAACGGTCCGACACCGCCCGGCACCGGCGTTATCGCTCCGGCAATGTCTTTCACCGAATCGAAATTAACATCGCCGCAAATCTTGCCGTCCGGCTGACGATTGATGCCGACATCAACAACAACAGCACCGGGCTTTACCATATCTGCCGTCAAAAACTTCGCTTTGCCAATCGCAACAATAAGAATATCCGCCTGCCGGGTCAGTCCCGCAAGATTTTCCGTCCGGCTGTGAACCGTTGTAACCGTTGCATCGCCGCCCACCCCTTTTTGCAGAAGAATCAAGCCCATCGGCTTGCCGACAATATCGCTGCGTCCAATCACGACAACGTGTTTGCCGCGGGTTTCGATACCGTTGCGGACAAGAAGTTGCTGTACTCCGTAAGGCGTACACGGCAGGAAACGGGGACGACCTTGTGAAAGAAGTCCGACATTTTCCGGGTGAAACGCATCGACATCTTTTTCCGGTCGAACAGCATCAAGGATTTCTTTTTCGTTAATCTGTTTCGGCAGCGGCAACTGTACGAGAATTCCGTGAACTGCCGTGTCGGCGTTCAGTTGTTCAATGAGTTGCAGCAACTCAACCGTCGTTGTTTCGGCAGGCAGACGGAACAATTTACCGGCGATGCCGTTTTTCTGACACGCTTTTTCTTTATTAGCAACGTAAATCTGACTTGCCGGGTCATTGCCGACAAGAATTGCCGCCAAACACGGGGTGATGTTCCGTTTGTTTTTGAGTTGAGCAACCTTTTCGGCAATTTCTGATTGAACTACTGCTGCTAATGCCTTACCGTCGAGAATTTTCATTGATGATGATAATGTTATTCGGTATTGTAAAATCTGTATAGCGGTATTACATCCGTTTCAGTATCTGCTATTTTTTTCTTTTTTCAAGGGGTTGGTATAACGAATTGAAAAATCGGATATAATGGAACGTTTGAAAAAATTGCAACAGCGAAAATGGGAAACACCGATTTCCCGCTCATTATAAGAATGTCCGATATATCCGATATTGTCGTCAAAGGCGCACGGGAACATAACCTTCGGAACGTTAACCTCGTTTTACCCCGAAATAAACTGATTTGCTTTACCGGCGTGAGCGGTTCCGGCAAAAGTTCGCTTGCCTTCGACACCCTCTATGCCGAGGGACAGCGGCGGTACATCGAATCGCTGTCCAGTTATGCCCGGCAATTCTTAGGACAACTGCCGAAACCCGATGCGGACTCCATTACCGGTCTTTCGCCTGCCATTTCCATTTCGCAGAAGACCGGCGGACAAAGTTCCCGCTCGACCGTCGGAACGATAACGGAGATTTATGATTTTTTGCGCGTTCTGTTTGCCCGTGTTGCCACGCCGTACTGTCCGCACTGCGGCAAACCCATTACCACGCAAACAAGACAGCAGATTGTCGAAAATATCATCACCGCTGTTAGCAGCGGCGGGGACTTGCCGCCGCTGTCAATTCTCGCCCCTGTTATCCGCGGACAAAAGGGTGAACACAGCAATCTGTTTGCCGACTTAATCCGCAAAGGATTTCTGCGGGCAAGAGTGGACGGCAGCATTGTCAAGTTGTCCGACAACTTGAAACTCGACCGGCAAATGCGGCACGACATCGAAGTCGTCGTTGATAAAATTCTGTTAACCGACGGGGGCTTACCGCTGTCAGACCGTCTTGCCGAAACAGTAGAACGGGCATTGGACATCGGCGACGGCACTGTGATTGTTAACAGTGAAGACGAGACGGGGGTAAGCCCCCGCCGGTTGACAGCCACTTTCTCTACCCGTTACGCTTGCCCCGACTGCGGCATCAGTTTCGACCCGCCGTCGCCGCAACTGTTCTCATTTAATACGCCGCGGGGAATGTGTCCGATGTGCAACGGATTAGGCGAAATCCATTCGTTTGCCCCGGAATTACTGATTCCCGATACGAGTAAATCGTTTCAGCAGGGCTGCATCGAACCGGTCGGCAAATGGCGGGATATGGGACGCTGGAAGCGGCATATTTTTCAGGGTGTTGCCGAGGCATTGGAAAAAGAATACGGCTTGCCGGCACACTGTATTCTCGAAACAGCGTGGGAAGAATTGGACGAAAAAATTCAGAAAGCAATTCTTTGGGGAACCGGCGATAAACATATTATGTTCACTTGGCGGGCAGGAGCGAGCGGTCATAAATGGGGCGGTCCGTATGACGGAATTATTCCGAAGATGCTGCAACAGTACCGTGAAACAAACAATAAAATGCAGCGGATGGCGATGGAAAAATATATGCGGACGCTGCCGTGCGGCAAATGCGGCGGCGACCGGCTGAACGAACAAGCCCGCAGTTTCAAAATCGCCGGCATTTCACTTAACGCCAATTCATCTCTGCCCCAACTTTGCAACCTTTCTATCATCAACCTGCAAACGTTTTTCAAAAAATTGGATTTAACCGAACCGCAGCAACTCATCGCTGCCGAAGCGTTGAAGGAAATCCGCAACCGGCTGGGCTTTCTTATCAACGTCGGTTTGGAGTACCTCTCGCTGGGACGCACCGCCCCGACGCTTTCCGGCGGTGAAATGCAGCGTATCCGGCTGGCAAGTCAAATCGGTTCCGGCTTGACCGGTGTACTGTACGTTCTCGACGAACCGTCAATCGGCTTGCATCCGCGGGACAACGATAAACTTTTGGCAACGCTCAAACGTCTTCGGGACTTGGGCAACACCGTTGTTGTGGTTGAACACGATGAAGACACGATGCGGGCGGCAGATATGCTCGTTGACTTCGGTCCCGGTCCCGGTGTTCACGGCGGAGAAATCGTCTATGTCAGCGATGGGATTCGTTCCGGTGAAAATTCATTAACATTGAAATATCTTAACGGGGAGGATGAAATTCCGGTACCGGAACAACGCCGGATACAAGGGGGCAAGCCCCCTTTGGCTAATAATCACAAGCCCCTATTGGCTAACAACAAGCCCGCTAACACTCTCGTTATCCGCAAAGCAGCGCACAACAACCTGAAAAACATTGACGTTTCCATTCCGCTCGGTACGTTCGTCTGTATTACCGGTGTGAGCGGCTCCGGCAAGTCATCGCTCGTTAATGACATTATCGTCGAAGTGCTGAACCGCGATTTGAATAACGGCTACGGCAATCCGGGAAAACACGAATCCATCGGAGGACTCGAATACCTCGATAAGATGATTGACATTGACCAATCGCCGATTGGTCGCGGGTCGCACAGCAATCCGGCAACATACATTAAACTGTTCGATGAAATCCGCTCTTTGTATGCAGAAGTTCCCGAAGCAAAAATCAAGGGTTATTCGCCGGGAAGGTTCAGTTTCAATGTCCGCGGCGGTCGATGCGAAGCGTGCGAAGGAAAAGGAACGCAAAAAATGGAAATGGATTTTCTCGCTGATGTCTATATCGCTTGTCCGGCGTGTCAGGGCAAACGGTTCAATCACGAAACGCTGGCAGTGAAATACAAAGGCAAAAACATTTCGCAGGTTCTCGATATGGATGTCGAAGAAGCGTTGGAACACTTCGAGAACATTCCGAAGATTAAACATTACCTCGAAGTATTGCAGCGGGTCGGGCTTGACTATATGAAACTCGGTCAGCCGTCGCCGACATTGTCCGGCGGCGAAGCCCAGCGTATCAAGTTAGCAAAGGAACTCGTCAAACGCAGTACCGGCAAAACGCTGTATCTGCTGGACGAACCGACGACCGGTTTGCACTTCGCCGACATTAAACGGCTCTTGGCGGTGCTGCACGAATTCGTTGATGCCGGCAACACGGTACTGGTCGTGGAACACAACTTGGACGTAATCAAAACAGCGGATTGGCTCATTGACTTGGGACCCGAAGGCGGCGAAGCGGGCGGCGAAATTATCTGCGCCGGTACGCCGGAAGACGTGATGCTGTGCGAACGGTCTTACACCGGACAAGCGTTGAAACGGATGATTCAACACAAGCCGGAAATGGTGTTTCCCGCTGTTCCGCAAAAACGTCAGCAGTCGGCAAAACAGGAAACGCACTTTCCCGCTCGTAATGTCATTACCGTAAAGAACGCCGAGGAACACAACCTCAAAAATGTTTCGCTGGAAGTACCGCGGGAAAAAATGACCGTCTGCTGCGGTCCGTCGGGGTCCGGTAAATCGTCAATGGCAATGGACACCATTTACGCCGAAGGACAGCGGCGGTACGTTGAAAGTTTATCAAGTTATGCCCGGCAATTTTTGGGACAGTTGCAGAAACCGAAAGTCGAACACATCGAAGGATTATCACCGGCGGTGGCGATTGAACAAAAGGCGGCATCTCATTCGCCGCGAAGCACGGTCGGCACCATTACGGAGATTCAGGATTATCTGCGCGTTCTCTTTGCCCGATTGGGAACGCCCTACTGTCCCGACTGCGGTATTCCGATTGGAACGCAAACACTGGACGAAATTGTTGAAAAAATAACGGGCAGTCAACCTGCCGCCCGTATTCTTATTACCGCTCCGCTTAACGTTGAAGTCGGACAACTGTACGATGACGTTTGGAAAAAATACCGCGATGAAGGTTTCGCCCGAATCAGAGTTGACGGCATAATGTACAAACTCGACAACAGTGCCGGAGCGGGACCGCCGGACATCGACCGCCGCCGCAAACACGATGTCGAACTGATTGTTGACCGGATTGTTCTTCAAAACGACCATTCCTCGCGGATGCGGCTCACCGAGAGTGTTGAAACGGCATTGGAAATCGGAAACGGCGTTGTTCACGTTATCGAAGTCCCGAATGAGCAGGATTCGGCAAACACCGTTTTTACCGCCGAACAGCAGTACCAATGGAAACGTCAAATTCATTCCCGGCATCTGGCGTGCGGAAAGTGCGGACGCAGTTTTGAAACGCTGACACCGCATCATTTTTCGGCAAACTCTCCGCTCGGCTGGTGTCCGCACTGCGAAGGACTCGGAACGCAGCGCGGTGCCAATCCGGCAATGTTCCTGAACGATGCAAAGTTGACTCTTCGTCAAGGGGCGGTGAAGTTGTTGAACGGCATAATGCTCGAATCGTTCTGCGGACAAAACGGCGTTCCGCTGGACATACCGTTTGACCAACTCGATGCCCGACACAAACGGCTGCTCTATCAGGGAACGGGTGATGCGTGGTACCGGGTAGAATTGATAAGGGACAATGAAAAATTGACAATGAATCATCCCGCTTTGCCGGCAGCGGGTAAGGCAAAACCGAAAAAGGCGGAAACCGAAAAAGCAAATTGTTCCTTATCCCTTATCCATTATCAATTCAAGGGTCTTTATCCCGCTCTTGAAGAAGCGATGCGGCTCGTGCCGCCGCTGCGGATGCAGATTGATACGTCAATGATGGAAGACGTTGAGTGCAGTGCTTGTATGGGCAGCCGATTGCGGGACGATGCGTCCGCCGTCCGGTTCATTGGTCTGACGCTCGACCAAATGAACCGGATGCCGCTGAACAAATTGCTCGAGGTGCTTCAAAATTGGCAGCCGAACGAAACGGAAAAACAAGTTGCAGGTGAACTGCTCGGCGAAGTAAAGAACCGCCTGCAATTTTTACTCGATGTCGGTCTGGATTACCTCACGCTGTCCCGGTCGGCACCGACGTTGTCCGGCGGCGAAACACAGCGGATTCGGCTGGCAGCACAAATCGGCAGCGGACTTGTCGGAGTGTTATACGTTTTGGACGAACCGACGATTGGACTTCATCCGCGGGACAATGCGAAGTTAATCAATGCGCTGCAAAAGTTGCGCGATTTGGGCAATACGCTTCTCGTGGTGGAACACGACCGGGACGTGATTGCAGCAGCAGACAAGGTGTTGGACTTCGGACCGAAGGCGGGACAATTCGGCGGCGAACTCGTGGCGGAAGGAACGCCGGCGCAGGTTGCCAAGAAACGTAAATCGGTAACGGGTCCGTATTTAAGCGGCAAACGGGGAATTCCGGTACCGCTGAACCGCCGCATATCGGCATCACAAGCCGCACTATGCCCGGTGAGAAAATAGATGAAACGATTTTGCGCTCAGTGAAGTTAATGCACTTCACTTAGCGCAATCTTCAACAATTCGAGCGGCAGACCTACGACATTAGATTCACTGCCTTTAACAATGCGCAGCCAATCGTTGCCGTCCTGATAACCGAACGCGCCGGCTTTGCCCTGCCATAAATTGCTGCCAAGATATGCTTTCAACTGTTCTTCCGCCAGCGGCTGCATCACCAACTCCGTTGTTGCAACGCCGACTTTTAGCGAACGGGAATCGGTGATTCCCGCTTCCAGCACGCACAGCCCGCTGAATACGAAATGCCGTTGCCCCGACAACATCCGCAGCATCCGTTCCGCATCGTTCCGGTCAACGGGTTTTCCCAGAATTTCGTTTCCGCAGACAGCAACCGTATCGCAGGCAATAATCGTACCGCCCGGAACCTTTTCGGCAGCGTTTCGCGCTTTCTGAACAGCAAGACGTTGAACGAACGCTGCCGGTTCCTCGCCGGAACGCCGTCCGTCTTCGGCGGTTTCGTCCGGGACGACGACCGTGAACTCGTACCCCTCCGCGGTCAACAGTTCCCTGCGCCGCGGTGATTGACTGGCAAGATACAACATTTGTCTCCATTACATTATACAATATCCGCGTTCCGTGGGAACTTATTGTACCCGTTTTTCCCCTATTGCTTTTTTTCTCCGCCTTGATACAATGAGCGGCTGTTTGACCCGTATTCCTCTTTTAGCGAATCCAATGGAAATGAACCGCAAAGAATTTTTGCAGACGCTCGGTGTTGCCGGGACAGCGTTTGCTGCCGGGACCTTTGATACCCTCGATACGTTTGCCCAAACAGAAGCAAAAGATGGACCCGTTGACCTCGTTGCTGTGATGGACGGCGAACCCGCTCCGATGTTGCGGAAGGCAATCAGCGAACTCGGCGGAATCGAACGTTTTGTCAAGAAAGGACAGAAAATCGTTGTCAAGCCGAACATTGCTTGGGACCAGCCGCCGGAAGTTGCTGCCAACACAAACCCGGAACTCGTCGGAGAGTTGGTCAAAATGATTCTCGCTGCCGGTGCCGCCGAAGTGGTCGTGTATGATTCGACCTGCGACAAGGCGGACAAGTCGTACAAGAACAGCGGTGTCGAAAAAGCCGTCAAAGATGCCGGCGGGAAAATGGCACCGGCGGACGACGACCGCTATTTTACCGAAGTCCCGCTGCCCAAAGGGGTCAAACTGAAATCGGCGATGATTCACAAGTCGATAATTGATTGCGACGCGTGGTTCAACGTTCCCGTGCTGAAAGTTCACGGCGGTGCGAGGATGACGATTGCGATGAAAAACTGTATGGGATTAGTCAGCAAATCGTGCCAGCAGAGTTTTCACAAAATCGACTTGCAGCAGTGCATTGCCGACGTTTGCACTTATGAAAAAAAGCCGGTGTTGAACATCGTTGATGCGTACCGGATTCTGAAAGCAAACGGTCCGAGAGGAAAATCCGTTGCAGATGCGGTATTGGTTAAAGCGTTGCTCGCCTCAACGGATATTGTCGCCATTGATACGGCTTCAACGAAATTGGCGCAGAAGTTCACGAATGTGCCGCTCGAAGATGTCGGACATATTCACGCCGGTCAGCAACTCGGTCTCGGTACAACGGACATCGAAAAACTCAACGTCCGCCGTGTGAAAGTGTAGGACTTTCTCATTGAGCCGCCGGAATAAGCCCGGCGGTTCCCCGTCCGGTGGACGGACGGGCTAATTTTTTCGTTCAATGCTCAAACTTCTCCGCGTTTCCGTCGCGCTTATTGTTTTTACCGCACTGTCGGCATTGTTTCTCGACTTTACCGGAACGGTACCGAATGGGGTGCATTGGCTCGCCCATTTGCAATTTGTACCGGCAATCAAGATGCTCCCGTTTGTTCTGCTCGGCTGGCTTATCATCACGCTGCTGTTCGGACGGATTTACTGCTCCGTGATGTGTCCCTTCGGGATTTTGCAGGACGGAATCGCCCGTATCGCCAAACTTATCCGCCGAAAAAAAGCGAAGTATCAGTTTCGTCCCGAAATGTACAAAACACGCCGGCTCTTGCTGCTTTTATTTATCATCGGTATTGCCGCTTTACCCGTCGTTGTTTCGCTGCTTGACCCGTATAGTAATTTTGGACGCTTAATGGAGTTTGTTTTCCGTCCTGTTTATCTGACCGGCAATAATGTTCTTGCCGGGTTTATTCCGAATTCATTTCGATACCAATATGTCCGCGTTGAGTTTGTTCCGTTTGCCGTTGCCTTTGCCGTGTTTCTTTTTGCCGGTGTTTTATCGTTTTTTTACGGCAGAAGATACTGCAATACGGTTTGTCCCGTCGGAACACTGCTCGGTTTGTTTGCTAAATTTGCGCCGGTGCGAATTCGGCTGAACTCCCAATGTGTTTCCTGCGGCTTGTGCGAAAAAGTTTGCAAAGGCGAATGTATCGGCAGCAAACGAAAAACCGTTGACGTTTCCCGCTGCGTGGAGTGCTTCAACTGTCTGAACGTTTGCAAACAAAAAGCGGTCGGATTTACTTACAACTTCACTAACAATGAGCCGGCGGCACCGTTGCCGGTTAAACCAGAAACAGGCGAAACAAGTTCCGCCGCTAACGCAACACAACGCCGTAATTTTATTCAAGGGGCAATCCTTGCGCTCTTCGGAGTGAAGACCGCCGAAACATTTGCCCAAGGTTTGCCGACGGGTGAAAGCCGGGTTGCGTACAAAAATCCGCATCCCGTTTTACCGCCCGGTGCGAAAAGCAGAGGACATCTGATTCATCATTGTACGGCGTGTCAACTTTGCGTCGCAAAGTGTCCTTCTAATGTCCTTACGCCGTCCGTTACCGATTTAGGTATCAGAGGTTTCCTTGTTCCTGTCGCGAAATTTGAACACGGTTTCTGTAATTACGATTGCACGATTTGTACCCAAGTTTGTCCGACGGCGGCGTTAATGAAAATTGATACGGTTGCCGAAAAACACAAATTGCAAATCGGAAATGTCGTGTTCCTTAAAGAAAATTGCGTTGTCCACACGCAAAATACGAATTGCGGGGCGTGTGCGGAACATTGTCCGACGGGGGCGTTGTCGATGCGTCCTTATGGACCGCCGGGTTCTACGTTAACGATTCCCGAAGTCAGTCCCGACCTTTGCGTCGGTTGCGGAGCGTGTGAAAGCATTTGCCCGGTACGACCGTACCGTGCTGTTTACGTCGCAGGTTTGAAAAAACACGGAGAAGCAAAGCCGGCTTTTGACCCGAACGAAAAACAACAGGAAGTTCAACTGGATTCCTTCGGCTTTTAGAAGTACCCCTCATTTATCCTGTGCCGGTGTTTCCCCTCTTGCGGAATGACTTGCCGAATGATAGAATGACCATCAAACAATGGAAAATGAATGAACATCGCAATTATCGGAGCAGGAATCAGCGGTCTTTCGGCAGCATATCACCTGCGGAAAACACTGCCGTCCGCCGCTGTACATCTGTTTGAATGCCGGAGCCGCATCGGCGGTGTAATTCAATCGGTTAACCAAAACGGCTATCAAATCGAACTCGGTCCCGACAACTTCATCACGACCGTTCCGTGGGGTGTTGCCCTGTGTAAAGAACTCGGTCTGGAACGCCAACTTCTGCAAACGAACCCGAAGTATCGGCGGACGTACATTGTCCGAAACGACAACCTGTATCTGATGCCGGACGGCTTTCTGATGATGGCACCGACAAAACTTGTACCGCTGGCACTTACACCGCTGCTGTCGCCGTTTGGAAAAATCCGAGCGGCTATGGAACTGTTCATTCCGAACCGGAAAGACGATAGAGATGAAACAATGTCGCATTTCGTCAAACGGCGGCTTGGTCGGGAAGTGTTTGAACGCCTTGTCGAACCGCTCGTCAGCGGCATATATGCGGCAGATATGGATAAGTTAAGTGTCTTGGCAACACTGCCGCGGTTCCGGGAAATGGAACGTGAACACGGTTCGCTGATTCGGGCAATGCAGAAGCAACTCAAAGTGAACCGGTCGGCACACCTCGAAGAGCAGAGCGGCGCACGGTACAGTATGTTCATTACGTTGAAGAACGGTTTGGCAACGCTCTGCGAAACATTGGCAAAAAAATTGCCGAAGAACTGTTTGAACTTAAACGTCAAAGTCAAGAAAATAACGAAATCGGAAAACGGAAAATGGAATGTCGAAACAACCGAAAACGGTACAAAGCAAAATCATTATCAATTCGATAAAATTATCCTTGCCGTTCCCGCGCACGAAGCCGCTGTATTATTACAGGAATCAATGCCGGCATTGTCCGAAAAATTAGCGAAGATTCCATACGAAGGAACGGCAATCGTTTCCTTTGCGTTTGATGAAGAGCAGATGAAACGTAAAGTCAACGGAATGGGTTTTGTCGTTCCGAAGCGGGAGCATAGTCCGATATTGGCAGGCAGTTTCAGCAGTTTGAAGTACGAAGGACGTGCGCCGGAAGGGAAATTGCTTTTGCGGATTTTCGCAGGCGGAGCGCGGTTTCCCGAAGCGGCTTCGATGCCGGACAAAGAACTTGTACCGCTGCTGCAAGACGAAATCCGGCACATTTTGAAGATTGACGGCGAACCGCTGTTGACAAAAATTGCCCATTGGGAGAACACAATGCCGCAGTACTACGTCGGACACAGAGAATTGGCGGCAGACATTCAATCGCTGGTCAATGCCGAACCGGCGTTGGCGTTGGCAGGCAATTATTTTAACGGAGTCGGTATTCCGAATTGTATCAAGAGCGGCACTGATGCCGCAGAAAAATTTATTGGTTAGTCCTAATTTATAATTTCCCTTTCGGTGCTTGAAATTACGGTGTTTGCGGGCTATTTTCTGGACAAGGACAGCATTTCGCAAAAAAAGACAACAAACTTTGAGGCATCAAAGCGGTATAATGTTCAAGGGTATTGCCGTCCGCAGAAAAACGTGATAGATTTACGACAATCAACCGTGTTTTCGTGTTTTTATAAATTTTTCCCGCCCGCTTTTCAACGGACAACAGATAACGGACAACTACCTGTACTTCGTTCCTTATCCTTCTTCCGATGCAGATTCTTTCCAAAGTTCACGCCAAACACCTCGTTCAATGGGCAAAAGATAAGCCCGACGTTTATCTTTTGTCTGCCGATTTAACGAGTTCCTGCGAAGCAGACCGATTCCGGGATGCGTATCCCGACCGGTTTCTCTCAATGGGTATCGCAGAACAAAATATGCTGTCGTTCGCCGGCGGAATGGCTCGGCAAGGGTTCACGCCGCTCATCCACACGTTCGCCGTGTTCATCTATCGCCGAGCTTACGACCAGATTGCAATGTCCATAGCGTATCCGAATCTGCCGGTGAAAATGTTCGGTTTTCTGCCCGGTGTGCTGACGCCCGGCGGGGCAACACATCAGGCAATCGAGGATATTTCCGTAATGCGTTCGCTGCCGAATATGACAATTTTAGAACCCGGCGACGCAACAGAAGTTGAATCGGTACTGAATGTTGCGTACCGTACACCCGGACCGGTTTATGTTCGACAGTTGCGGGGCGAAGTACCGGTTCTGTTCAATGCGTCCGAACCGCTCGAACTCGGCAAGTACCGCAAGTTGTCAGGCGGTAAGGACTTCGTTTTGCTGACCAGCGGGATTTGCACCGAAGAAGGCATCAGGGCAGCGGCGGCACTGCGGGACAAGGGCGTGAAAATCGCGCATTATCATATTTCGACACTCAAACCGTTTCATCATCCTGACATTATCCGGGCAATCGGCAAAAGTAATTACGGAGCAATCACGCTGGAAAATCACAGCATCATCGGCGGTTTGGGTAGCATCGTTGCCGAATGTATGGCGGAGGCGGGAACCGGCAAACCATTGTACCGATTGGGGTTGCAGGACACGTTCGTTCACGGAGCAAGCAAGCGTTATCTGATGCGGGAGTACGGCATTGACGCGATGGCGTTGATTGCGAAAGTGGAAAAGGTTTTGCGTAAAAAATTCGGCATAACGGAGACTGCTCTTTCAGAAACCTATACGCCGGCGGTTCACAGCAGCGCAAAAGCAGAAGCGTTGTAGGAAGTATCCCGCCATTAAGACAGTTATTCTCCGTTGAGCGTCCAGAGTGTTTCTTCGTAATCCTGCGGGTCAACGCCGAGGTGCCGGAACGCCTTCTGCGTCAACCGCCGACCGCGCGGCGTGCGGATGATTAACTCGCTGCGCAGCATAAATGGTTCTACTTCATCAATCAACGTATCCGGCGCAACATTCAAAGTATGGGCAACCGACTCAATGCCGACAGGACCGCCCCGAAAAACCCGCAATATCGTTTCCAGCACTTTACGGTCTTGTCCGTCAAGCCCCAGTTTATCAACACCCTGCATTTCCAGAGCGTCAACGGCAACAGAATAAGTAATTTTTCCGTGTGCTTTCGCATCGGCAAAGTCCCGCACCCAGCGCAGGCGGTTGTTTGCCAGCCGCGGTGTTCCTCTGCTGCGGAACGCTATTTCCCCGGCAGCATCGGTGTCAATCGGAACGTTCAGTTTTCCGGCGTTGCGGTGAACGATTTGCGATAATTCGTCAACCGTGTAAAAATCGAGATGTTCCCGCATTTGGAACCGGTCACGCAGCGGCGCGGAAATCAAGCCCGTCCGGGTTGTCGCCCCGATAAGCGTGAACGGTTTAAGATTGATGTTCATCGTTCGGGCGTTGACTCCTTCGCCCAAAGTTAAGTCAATCCGAAAGTCCTCCATTGCCGGGTACAGAAATTCTTCTACCGACTTTTGCATTCGGTGAATTTCGTCAATGAACAACACACTGCCTTCTTCGGCGTTCGTCAGATACGGTACTACGTCTTTCGGGGCTTTGAGTGTCGCCCCGTTGCCGATTTGCATCGGAACGCCGAGTTCTTTCGGAATACACGTCGCAAACGTCGTTTTACCCAAACCGGGCGGACCGTCGAAGAGAATATGACCAAGCGGTTCTTTACGTTTTTTCGCCGCTTTAATAGAAATTTGCAGCCGGGCAAACACGGCTTGCTGTCCTACCATCTCCGTTAAACGCTGCGGACGAAGCAGATGGTCGTCTTCGGTTTCTATATCCAGCCGGGCGGTTATACCGCCGTTGTCCTCCTCTTCCGGCGGCGCAGCCGACCGGCTAAATGATTCGTCCTGATTACTGATAACGGCTGTTCTGGGCATAGTTTTATCCTACCGGTTTTTCCTCTTGACTGCAATATCAAAATTCGGCAATATCTTTCGTAATGAACATTTTGCGGCGGTATATCCTTTGGGAACTGTTTTATACGTTCTTTCTGTCCTTTTTGGCAATGACAGCACTGCTGATTATCGGCGGTCTCGTCCAAGAGGCAATATCAAAGAACGTGCCGCTGACGCACGTCATTCAACTCGTTCCCTACGTCGTTGTGGCAATGTCCCGAATTTCACTGCCGATGACATTGCTGCTCACTGCTACCGTGTTTTTCGCACGGATGTCCGGCAATAACGAAATTATCGCCCTCAAATCGCTCGGTATTTCTCCGTGGAAAATTCTGTATCCGGTGATGCTTTTCGGTATCCTCGTCAGTTTATTCGCCGTTTGGCTCAACGAAATGGCGGTAACGTGGGGACGCGTCGGAATGAATACGGTCATTTACCGCGCCGCCGAAGATATTCTGCTCGAACAACTCAAACAAAACCACTCGTTTAAGTCCCCCAAAGGCGACATTACGATTATGGTTAAGGGCGTAGAAAACCGCCGTCTGATTGCTCCGACCATTACGCTGGCCAAACCGCCGACGACTGTTGAAGCCCAAGATGCACAACTGAAAATCGACTTTGCCGAACAAACGCTCACCATTGTTCTGCACAACTTGAAAGTTGAAAGCAAGGATACGGTTTATTCCGGTCAAACGCGGACGATACCGGTGATGTTGTCGCAAATCGTTCTGGACACCAATGCCGAACCCAGCGCGTCTAATATGGGGTTTGCCCAACTGGCGGAAGAAGAGGAAAAGTTGCTCGATGACATCGGCAAACAACGGCGGACGATTGCCGCCAAGCGGGTCTTTGCGTCTTGTATGGGTTCCGTGGACGAATGGTCAACGAGGGAAATCAAAGAGTTGAGCGACACTAACCGGTGGCTGACGCGCCGCGTTGACCGGTTGATTGCCGAACATCCGCGCCGCTGGTCAACCGGATTCAGTTGCTTTTTCTTTATCTGGCTCGGCGCACCGATGGCAATTTGGCTGAAAAAAGGTGATATATTTACAAGTTTTTTTGCCTGTTTCATTCCGATATTGTTGTTTTATTATCCGCTGCTGATGTACGGCATTAACGGCGCGAAGAACGGTTCGCTGCCGCCGAACGCTGTGTGGCTTGCCAACATCGGGTTAGGCGTTGCCGGCTGCTGGTTCCTGCGGAGAATCCATCGGTATTAGAAGGCAGAGTTTTTGAATAATCCTAAAATAGGAATTTTTCTTCATTTTTCCTTTTTTATTGAAGGTTTTTGGAACCTCCCGCAAATAAATTTAATGATTACACCGGTTTTGCCGATAGTGAATGATAAACGAATTGTACCGCCCGTCGGCAAGCGTTAGGACTAAATGAAAATGATTGCGTTCCGTTTCCTTCCTCTTCTGCTGCTATTGCTGCTGTCAGGGGGGTACTGCGCATTCGCAACGGCACAAACCGGTGACCCGATTCGTCCGAACGAACGGGTACAGCAAAAATCAGCAACGCCGTTGCCGGCTCCCAAACAGGATAAGAAAATCGAGGACTCGGCACTGCCGCCGCTGCTGGAAAAACTGAAACCGTCGAATTGGTTTCATAAACCGGAAAGCAAAGCAGCGGTAAAGCCAAAAGACAGCCGGAAAACCGAAGCACCGCTTTGGAAACCGGAAACACTGCCGCCGGCACAACCGGCAGTACAGTTGCCTGCTCTCATAAACGAGTTGCCTCCTCAAATTGCCGACGCACCGCTGCCGCCGCAAGACCCCTATTTTGACAATATCGGCAAAAAACCAGAGGTATCCGGGGTTCCGAACTTCGACAGAGAAGCCGAATTAGCAGAACAGGAAATCATTCAGCACGACCCGTTCGGCAACGAGGTTCCTGATGAACCGCCGCACGCCGGGGTATCGTCCTACGCTTTTGACACCCGCGATTGGGTGGAATCGTTTCCGGTAGAACATCTGGAAGTTAAAAGTGAAGAACTGAAAGCGAAAAATGAAGAGTTAGAAGTAAAGAGTGAAAATTGGGACGGTCAGGCGGTCGATGTTGTTAACTACCAAAAGGCAAACATTACTTCGGCAACCCCTATCCCTGTTCCTGCCGAAGAAGCACCAAAGGTCGCATCGCTTTCCAACGGCGCAGCCGCGCCCTCTGCTCCGTCATTCGACCTGGCACCGTCGTATTCCAAGTATTTGCCGCACACCGCGGTCTGCGGCGTTGTCGTTGTTCAGGCGAACTTCCCTCTGACGGAAATCCAGCCGATATTAGAGGAAATCCTCCTGTTGCAGCGGGATTTGAATCTGTATATCGGCGTACCGGCAGCGAAAGAGAAAATCGAATTATGCCTGTTCGGAGACGAAAAATCCTATCAGCAGTTTTTGCGGACGGTTTTTCCGAATGCCCCGCGGGACCGCCGGGCGTTGTATATCAAACTCGATAAGAAGCCCGGTACGCTGCTTGTGCAAAAAACAGAGGACTTTGAAATCGACTTACGGCACGAAATGACGCACGCCGTTATTCATACGTCGATTAACTATGTTCCGATTTGGCTTGACGAAGGATTAGCGAAGTATTTCGAGGTACCGATTCAGGACAGAGCGGCGGATAATTCGTATATGAAGCAAATCCGCTGGAACACAAAGTTCGGAGCGGTACCGCCGCTTACCCGGCTGGAAAAATTGCAGGACATCAGCCAGATGGGCAGCAAAGAATACCGCGACTCGTGGGCGTGGGTTCACTTTTTGATTCATTATTCACCGCAAACTCACCGCCTTTTGGCGGGCTATTTGCAACTGCTGGCAACGCTGTCCGACCCTCAGAAAACGGCACAAAGTAAAACGCTGAAAATCCCGCCGCTTGAAGCGTATCTGGAAGATGCCGTTCAAAATCCGAAGGAACGGTACCGGGAACACTTTACCGGCACAGACGAGTAAGAATGTAATGCTGTCAATTTTCCTTCTCTTTATTTTCGGCGGATTAGGAACGCTTGCCCGGTACGGTATCTCACAAGCAGCGGCGTTTTGTTTCGGAACCGGTTATCCGTGGGGAACGTTCATCGTTAACCTTCTCGGCAGTTTTCTGTTCGGCATCGGCTTCGGTCTGTTTCAGCACAATGTACTGTCGGCGCAATGGAAAGTGCTTTTGCTCACCGGTTTTCTCGGCGGGTTCACGACATTTTCGGCGTTTGCCCACGAAAATGCCGTTCTGTTAGAACACGGACATTACAGTTCCTTTGCGGTTCACTTTGCCGCTCATAC
>JAISJZ010000303.1 GCA_031261125.1 Planctomycetaceae bacterium
AATTTTTTGGCATCGAATGACAAACAAGGGTCGCGGACAACGCCGTCGGGAACTTCGAGTAGAATTTTGACGGAATCGTCTTTCGGATTCCAGAGGCGCAACGAACTGCCGCCGCGAAAACTAGCGGTATTGATTTCGCCGGGCTGGAACATATTCGACATATTGCCGTGGTCGGGTTTGTACTGTTCACGGGTTACATACAGAATCGGATTTGCATTGAGCAGCGGATTCTGCCGGGCGGCTTCATAACGGGCTTTCGCCTCCGCCTCTTTCTTTTTTCGCTCTTGCTCTTGTTTGGCATACAACTCGGCAATAACTTTATCACGAAGTTTGGTTTTTTCTGTGTCGAGAGTTCCTTCGGCACGAAAATAGTCCATCCGAATATGCGCCCAGCCGCCGGTTTCCCGGTCAACGACCCGAAGAACAAGTGGTTGACCTTTGTACTTGGAAACATCCCAAGTGTATTCAATCAGTTTCTCGGATGCTTCGCCTCGTGCTTCGTAAATGACTTTACCGATGTCTCCGTTTTCGAGCAGCGGAAAGAGACCGACGTAAGTACCGGGACGCTTGCCGCCGCCAACTAAAATTTTTGTCTCGTTACCGGTTAAAACGAAAACCGGCGATTCGATGACGCAAATCGTGTCATCGGTCGATTTGTTATGTGCCGAAGTTTCGAGTGTTGTCAGATAATACTTGCCGTGTTTATCGTAAGCGTCTTGCGGATGATTCTGCTCCTTGTCCCAAGAGCCGACGGGCTTGGTATTTTGTCCTTCGGCGATGCGCCAGCCGTCAAGCGTACCGGATTCAAAATCGAACACCAACGACTCGGCAAAACACGCCGCCGTCAACGAAACAAATACAACGGAAAGAATCAAAATCGTACGCATAAGGAACTCCCTGAATTTAATGTTAATGATACGGGATTGGGGGTAAAAGGTCAACAAAGTATACTCTGCGCGGGGACAAATTGTTAGTCTTGAATGACGTAAGCCGACCAACGGAAGGCGATTACGTTGAACGCACAGCACAATGCCTTACCGGCTACGGTATAACTTTACTGCACAAATGTTTTCACATCGGTAACGTCGATGGTGAATTTTCCTCCGCCAGCGGGAATGGTCAGTTTAAGCGGTGTTTTGGCAGCGTTTTCCCATTCCAACGGCACGCCGATTTGCTTTCGCAAACTCGCCTTTTCTGCATCTTGCTTCTTTTGATGCTGTTCGATTTCCGCATCGCTTTTGCTACTCACTTCGTCCGGCGTGAGGTCGGCAAGCGTCGATTGAATTTGAACTAAAACAAGCACAGGATATGTTCCCGCCGGAACACCGGGCTTGGAATAATTGTTTATCGCCGTTTCCAATTTCACAATACCGGCACTGTCCGTGCTACCCGCAAGGCGGTATTTTACCTGCGAATCGGAAACGAGTAACACGCCCGCCTGTTCAAGGGGTTTGCCCTGATGGAGCAGCGTGATTTCGACAGGCACAAGTCCCGTTGGAAACCCGTCCGGCTGCGATGTGCCGCCGCAACCGGCGACCGCAAAACATAATAACGATAGGATGATAAAGTGTTTCATGTGATGATATTAACAATATTAAAGTGTTTTATTGTGTTGGTATTAACCCCCAAGGGACGCGATTGGGATAATCCCGTGCGATAAGTACGGGGTTATCCATATTTTGCCCCTTTCGAGGCAGTTCAACATTCGGCACTACTCGCCACTCATTTGTTACGGCAATGCCGCGCTTTCGTTACCGCAAGCGGAACCTAACGCTCCCCAAACGCCGTGCAGCGATTCGCCTTCGGTGAACTGATAACTACGGATATTCACACTGCCGTTCGTTCCCGTGTTAACGCTCTCCGTAATAAAATGCACCGAACCATCGCCGAAAGCACAATTCACGCCGCCGGTATGGTTGCTCGACGGAGCGGTCAACGAGAACCAGCCGTAAGCATTCGTCAGAATTGCTCCCGAATTCGGTGCCAACACTGTTGAAAGTCCGTTCTGTGCGGGGTCGCCTTCTACCCACATTATTCCGAAACTGTTTCTGGCACCATTCGCCGTATAACTGGTAGCGGCAATCAGAGTGTAAGCCGCATCGGTCGTTGTTATTGCTCCCGGACCAACTGCACCCCGTTTAGGATTTTTGCCGTCAAATGCCCCTCGTACTGCACCGCGGACAGTAAGACGTTCCGAAAACGCTATCGTGTTCGATGATCCGTCACTTACGCTGGCGAATGTATGATAGTCGTACTTCAAACCGAAAAAACCTCGCGGACAAGAAATAACAGTGGTTTGCGATGTTGCGCTATTGAATGCAGCAGGCAGCACAGTTGTGGAGAGACCAAGATACACATCGCCGTGAACAGGACCGTAATTAGCACGGGAGAGTGGCTGGTCGTAGGGCAGACCGGGTTCGGATGCGTCGCCGGACGAGGGACACATTAACCACGAGTAGTTCACGTTTTGCAATACGGCAAGGTCGCCTGTCCATCCTTGATAAATGTTTCCCGTTAATCTCTTTTCTTTAATCAGGTCGTAAATTGCCTGTTGCTCGACGTAGGGACAAAGGTGGACTCGCAGCGACATACTGTTCAAACTTGAAGTGGCTGGACAGTCGTTCACTTTGGCGGCACCGGATGGGAAGTG
>JAISJZ010000328.1 GCA_031261125.1 Planctomycetaceae bacterium
GGCTGCATCGGAAATAACAAAAAATTGACACTGATAAAATGGAAAACTCCATTATCCTATCAATTCCAAAAATTATGGCAAGTTATTAGAGGTTGCCTTTAACTTCTCTGACAAATCCCCTCGTGTTGCCGCGGTATTTTCTTTTTCCCAGCGGTCTGAAAACGGTTTGTTCGGAACGCTGTCCTCCGTATATTTTTTAGTAATGTCATCAATGCCTCGTTTTAGTTCATCAAAATCGACTGTCCAACCTTGTTCGTCCTGTTCATTCCATTCAAACGCTCGTGTTAACGGGGCAGTTGCGGTTTCCCAATTTGTATCAACATTATCGAGATAAAACCGTAACAGAGCGCGTGCATCTGTTTCGGTCAAACCAGTTAACGTTAGAAAAATTGCAATGTTTCGGTTGCAGAAATCAATTTGTAACGTCGGAAGACGATAAATCGCAACCGAAAAACTGCCGTTTTCCTTTTTGACGGCAATTCCCTTTGATTGATCGTCCATCACCTTCCCAAATTCGTGGGCAACTTTTTCTTCGCAACCGGACGTGCGGTAACTGTAACCTTTGCTGGCAGGTACACCAGCGGTATAAGCAACGACATTCATTTGGTTCTCCCCTGATTTAGCATCTGTTTAGATTTCCGAGTAATCATCGTCCTTAATACGTTCCGCCATCTTACAAATCGCTTCGGCGATAGCGTCCGAAAGTGGCACACCACCGAACATTCTTAAAAGGGTCTCCCACCAAGGTTCTCTCCTTCGATGTGCTTGCATAATAGTCCCACGAAGTTCTCTTGCAAAATGTTTGCCATCATAACCAATCTTCTTCATTGAAAATCCTTTTTTCGCAATCCCTAAAGCGTGTGCCAATGTTAACAGCAGTGCAGCCCGAAGCGGTCGGGAACAACCGTTCGGTGCGTATCCTTTCTTCGTGTCAAGAATGAATTCCGCTTGCGGATTTTCCGTATCAGCATCTTTGAAGTGGGAAAAATAAGCGTTGCCCATCGTTTCGACACAACAAACGTCAATCAAATCGTCGAAGTTATCCTTCAACTGACTGCGAAGCCGTTTGATGTGGTCTTTGTAAGTATGTGATAATTTTTGTAACAGTTCTTCGCGGCGGTTATTGCCGTTTCTGTCTTGCTGTAAATAAGTTTCTGCCCGTGCCAATACCATAATGATGTCGTGCCGACCGCTGTCCCTATCTTTGAAAGCCATCTTAAAGGCATTATAAATGCTCTTCGGTTCATTGATGGATGAATTATAGTCGCCGTCGTCTTCCATCAGAGCCGTGGCATCAATAACCCAAAGACTGGCACGGGATTGTGATAATACATCGACCATTTTCGAGTCGCTCTTCAGATACCATTCGCCGGGCATATCAACAAATTGGAGATTTAACGTTGCCCCCTTATTTCCAGTGATATTGAGGGAAAAATCATACTCCCGTAATTCGGTCGAAGCTTTGATACCAACTTTATTATTCATCCGAAGTTTCCTGCCGCTTGCTGTTGTCGTCAGAATACGGCGTTGTTCATTGAGCATTCTTGCTGTTCGATTTTCTGCAACGAAGTTACAACCGTAATCGGCAAGTTCCTCCTCCAATTCGTCATACATTGAGACGAGAACGGATGTTTTTCCGACACCGCGAGGACCGACCATTGCGATTTTTAACGTGGGGAATTCTGTCATTTGTATTTCTCCTTTCGAGGGGAATTGATTGAGACCGTAGCAGGTCGGGTTATCATTTCAATAGTCCGGCGGCAGTTTCTAATTTTCTAATTTCGTTATCCCAGTCCTGTTTCAGTTTACTGTTGTCCGTGAACTTGGAAAATGTTTCCGGCCACACCTCACCAGCGTGCTGTTCGTAAAATCTTTCCCATACATTTTGTAACAACAACATTGCCCCGCAGCAGACATCGGCAAAACTGTCGATAGCGGCGTAGCGGACATTGTTCGGCTCTTGTGCCAACTTCCTCAACTCTTTGCAACATTCCGATACCGCTTTTTCATAAGCCATTTGCAATTTATCGCAAACATCATCCACGGTATCACCGGGACTAAATGAGTAATGCTCTGACTGTGTATCACTACTGTCTAACACCCCAAAGGTTTTCCGAACTCGATGAAGCATATTTCCGCGGAAAGAATACGATGCCTTACAAAACATTCCAATCGAGCGAGCAATTTTTCCTCCGTTCTGATTTTCCCCAATTTGCTCTGCCAGCATTTTGAGCCAGAGATTCGCATCGTTTTTCGATTCTTCCGACATCTCGGAATCGAACACGGTTGCCAGTTTGCCTTCCTTTTTCAAAATGTTGACCACATCTTGCCGTATTTTGTCAAACAACGACTCACAACCTTCGTCCAGAGTATCAAAAGCCATCGACAAATCAATCCGCAATTCTCTTTGTTTATCGGCGAACCACTGTGGTAAACCGTCTCTTTTGATAGTTTTAATTGTTCCTGCATCTTTAGCATCGGCAACGATGCGATTCATTTCTTGTTCCTCGATTTCCTTCAATTTGCCGGTGAATTCGTTATTTTCGTCTCCACAAGCATCTTTACATTTTTCGACGATGTTACTAATGTCAACAGCAACATCACCCCAGCAATCGTTGAACATTTTTACTATTAAACCGGGATTTCCTGCAACGACCAAGTTTTTAATTAAACCCCTTGCCTTCTCGACAAGCGTTTGAATTTCGCCGACCAGTTTTTCGACTTCTTGAAATCGGGCTTGGTACAGCGTGTCGTCCAATGCTTGCTGATTAACAGCAATACCATCGAGAATCGTGTCAAATTCTTTGCGGACTGTTTCGTCTTGCCGGCAATCAATAAGCGGATAACTGCCGCAGATAATACGCTTTTCCCGCAATTCCGTTTCATACTCCGTCCGCTCCGGTTCGCCGCTGCCGTTATCGTTATTCAGAATAAAATACGACCAATCCTTACGCTCAAGTTCGGGAAACGCATACCCTAACAATGTGTATAAAGTTGTGTCCCGCGTGTCAACTTTCTGCGATATTTTCTTCACCATCAAAGCCGCATCAATGTTTTCACCAATTTTGACGGCGAGGTTTTTCACTTCGTCCGACACGAAACTGCCGAGACCGGGAGTGTCGCACAGAGCAATCTGCCCGACATCAGATACGGTGAACGGACAATGTATCTCAACGTTTTTGACGGCAATCCAATCGAAAATGTCCTTGCCGTTGACATCAAACATCGCAATATACTGCCGAAACAACTCTCTTGGGACGTTTTCTTTTCGGGGCTGATTCAGCATCGTCTTATAATATGGGACGTTTGCTTGGAGTTTCTTTAAGCGGTCATAAAGATTTTGCTTGTTTGTGTCGCTGCCGCAGTCAACCTGCGGAAATGGCGTATTCTGAAACTCCCCCAAACTAAACGGTGAACTGCCGTCTATTCCCAAATCACGATAAGTTGGTTGGACAACAATATCCAAAAACTCCTTTTCAGTATAGAATTCCACGTTGGCAAAAGTCCGGTTATCGTTGAGAATGATGGATGTTGCACCGGTCGTTTATTTTGCCCCGCCGGAAGTCGGAATTTCTGCATCGGTCAGTCCGGTCAAATGCTGAATGAACGTGGACTTGCCCATTCCGGTATTCCCCGCTACGCCGATGTTCAAGGTTGGACGGCTAAACCGCAGTTCAATTTGGCGGAGTTTCGTTTGGCAATCCGACGATAAAGTGAGACATCGATCAAAATCGGGACGGAGTGATTCAATGGCGTTTTTTTGCTCCGCATTGTCAATTTTTTCACTGACTTTCGGCAGGAAGTCCTTGAAATCTTTGAGCGAAGTCGAAACGTCTTCGAGATGTTTGACTGTTTTAGCCGTTTTTTCGGCAATCGGTTTGCGGTTGGCGATAATCTGGTCGATTTGTTCGGCTCGGCTGGTCATTGGTCGCGTGAATACTTGCGAGCAACGCAACAAGACCGCTCCGGCAGGAGCGATGCGTTCATTAGATAGGTTCTTCCCACCGACGAAAGTGGTGCATTCCAAGTATCAAAATCGGAACGCCGAAGATTCCCATTAGTAGTGCGCAGACGCTCCCCAGCGGGAGCCACGCAGGTTTCCACTACCATTGGTTATCTTCACCCGGTTTCCCGGTCGTCTGTGAAAATCGCCAATCCGTCTTTTGACGGCTAATGAATTGCTACGAACTCTAAATTTTAGTTTCTAATTATCGTAATCGGGACTATTCCTTACGGAACAATCCAGAGTACGGAGAGCCATTCTAGCAAACGAGGTAAAACTTGCAAGAGAGGGAATGACTTTTATGTTTTATGCACCCCGATTCGGTCGCCCCCTTGTACAAATGGCAAAAAACGGGTAGAATGGTCGGGATTATCGGCGATTTCCTTACATTTAGCCCGGCGGCTATGCCGCGGATGTTCCCTAATGTCTCCACGGATGTTTCATTTCCCCCGATTTTTCACCTTCTCCGCCGCTGTTCTTACGCTGACCGTCCTCTGCACGTTAAGCATTGCACAGGACAAACCCGCGGAAACGCCGAAACCGGCAGACGTTGCGGTACCCGCGGTGCAAGTACCGGCGGCGGCTGACGAAGCGAAGCCCGAAACGTTTCCTGTGGTTCCCGAAGGCGAAAACAAAGATGCGCCGCAATCCTTCGCCGATGTAGAACCGGAAGTCGGCCCTGACCCCTCCGGGGCGGGAGAAGCAAAGGCAGAAGTTGCAAAACCCCCGGTTCCGTTCGACAGAACTTTAACGTTCACCGTTCTCGTCTTTGCCGTTATCCTCATCGGAACGTACTACCTCGGCGACCGGTTGGCGAAACATTGGCGGCTGCCCGACCATTCCTTCCGTATTTTCCTGCTGCTGTTCACCTGTATCGGTGCCGTTGTTGCCGTCTTTCTCGGTCTCAAACAAGACCGTCTCACTCTCGGTATCGACTTGCAGGGAGGTGTCGTTCTTGTCTATGACGTAACGTGGGAGAAAGACAAACCGCGGAACGTAGAACAACTCGTCCACGCTATCGCCCAGCGTATCAATCCGGGCGGTATCAAAGAAATTTCGATTACCCCGCTCGGAGCAAACTGCAATCAACTGCAAGTGATTATTCCAAAGGCGGAAGAAGCGGAAGTGAACCGGGTTGAACGGATTATCAGCGAATCCGGCGCACTGACGTTCCGCATCTTGGCAAGCAAACTGTATCCGGCGGACAATCAGATTATTCAACGCGGCGAAAAGGAACCCGGTCGGGACATCCGCGACGGTGCCGGAAAACTTCTTGCCCGATGGGTACCGGCTTATGAACAAGAAAAAGAACGGTTTATTCATAATTCCGACATCATCACCCGCGAACGCAACGGTAAAGCCGAGGTTCTCGTCAAATTCGATGACGGCGTTGACATTACCGGCGAATATCTTTCGGCAGTCGGCGAAGGGGTCGGCGAGAAGGGGGAACGCGGTGTCTCGTTCAGTTTCAATGCCGTCGGCGAAAGTAAATTCAAACGGCTGACCCGCGCGAACCAGCCCGACCCGGTACAGGAACGGTTGAAGCGGCAACTCGGTATCATTCTGAACGACAGTTTATATTCCGCTCCGACGATTGACGCTGTTATCGGCGCACACGGTATTATCACATTCCGCCGCCAGTCCACGCAGGAAGGACAATTACAGCAAAACAGGGAAATTAAGGAACTCATTCAGATTCTTAACGCAGGGGCGTTGCCTGCCGATTTGAATCCCGATACGGTAAGCCGGTCGCTCATCGGGGCGACGCTCGGTGCTGATACTATTCAGAAAGGTAAAGTTGCCCTCATCGGTTCAACTCTTGCTGTTCTGGTATTTATGGTGTGCTATTACCGCCTTGCCGGTGTGATTGCGTGTTTCTGCGTGATTGCCAATACGGTGATGCTCCTTGCGATTATGCTGGCGTTCCGGGCGGCATTTACTTTGCCGGGCTTGGCGGGTATCGTCTTGGCTATCGGTATGGCCGTTGACGCAAACGTTCTGATTTACGAACGTCTGCGGGAAGAACTCCGCAACGGTTCGACGTTAAAGTTGGCAATTCACAACGCTTACGAAAAGGCATTCTCCGCTATTTTCGACGGAAACATCACGACATTGATAACCGCGGTGATTCTGTATGCTATCGGAACGGAACAGGTGAAGGGCTTTGCCGTAACATTGTTCCTGGGACTCGTGCTGAACTTGTTCACGGCGGTTTATCTTGCCAGAGTGATTATGGACATCTTCGAGGCACAGCGTTGGGTGAAAACTTTCCGTATGATGCAGATGTTCAAACGTCCGAACATCAACTTCCTCGCTGCCGGTAAATACACGGTAACATTGTCGGCGGTTTTAATTCTCATCGGTCTTGCCGCTACCGTTGCCCGCGGTAAAGGAATCTTCAACATTGATTTCGTCGGCGGTGTGTCGGTCGAAGCCGTGTTTAAGGATACACAGAGTATAGGTTTTGTCCGTACATCGCTGTTCGATAAAGACGAAACGATTGACAACATAGAAGACCGGCTGAACGATTTGTCGGTGCAAAATGTCCAAATGACAGCACAGGACAAGACCGGAAGTACGAAGCCGAACACGCACTACATTTTAACGTCGTCAATTCCGCAAGTATCCGGCAAAGATGTTTCGCCGGAAGCGTATTTGGGAACGGTCCGTAATATCATTAAAGAAACATTCGGTGATAAACTCGTTTATCGGCAGTTCAATTATACTGCCGGCGAAACGAAAAAGAACGATGATAAAGTTGATACCGAAGTGAAACTCGATATATTCCCGCCGGCGAATCAAGCGGCGGTTCAATCCGAAATTGCCGCGGCGGTGAAAAAAGCAGCGGACGGTAAACAGATTGACAACGAGTTCAGTTTTTCGGTGAGCAGAGCGGACTTGCCGGAAGGCACTTCGCAGTCCTTCACGGATTGGGTGGTTACAGTTCAGGCACCGAAAGAAACCTTGGAAAAAGTGTTTGCCCCGTTGAAAGCGGAAGCGGACGCAATGCCGTATTTCCCGACTTCGACGACGGTCGGCGGTTCGGTGGCGAAGGACACCCAAGTTGCCGGTTTAGCCGCTCTTATTGCATCTATTGTAATGATTTTGGTCTATGTCCGTGTCCGATTCAGCAATGTCGTTTTCGGTCTCACTGGTATTTTAGCGTTGATTCACGACGTTTTGATGGTACTCGGTTTTATTGCATTGAGTTATTGGCTTGCCGGTCCGCTGGCGTTTCTGCAAGTCGAAGAATTCAAAATCGGATTATCAGAAGTGGCGGCGTTCTTAACGATTATCGGATACTCGATTAACGATACGATTGTGTTGTTTGACCGGATTCGGGAAAACCGCGGCAAGGGAACGGTGATAACGAAACAGATGATTAACGATTCAATGAATCAGGTGTTGTCCCGTTCAGTACTGACTTCGTTGTCAACGCTGCTTGTAGCGGTGATTCTGTTTTTCTGGGGCGGTTCAGGAATTCACGCATTTGCATTTGCGATGACGCTTGGTGTGATTTTCGGTTCGTATTCGTCGATTTTCCTTTGTGCGCCGATGTTGTATTGGCTGCTTGGTGCGAAAGAGGAACTGTCGCAAGCCGTTAGAGCATAGGTGAGTTGAAGTAGAAAAGCCCGAGTGGCGGAATGGCAGACGCTGGGGATTTAAAATCCCCTGACTGTAATGGTCGTGCGGGTTCGAGTCCCGCCTTGGGTAAAAGAAGGTTCGGTGTGTGAACTAATGACGGCAGTTTTTCGTTGTAAGCATTATCCTTTCTACCCCCGCGGTTTCAGCACGCTCACGCCCAACGGCGGAAAATACACTTCGACCGAAAACGGATGTCCGTTCGCCGTTTCATCCGCCGCCATCACACCGGGACCGTTGCCCGTGTTGCTGCCGCCGTAATAGTCACTGTCGCTGCAAAAGATTTCCTCGTAATACGCCAACAACGGCACGCCGATTTTTTGCTTCCGCGGCACCGGCGTAAAGTTGCACAACACCACCAAGTAGTCCTGCCAATTCTTTGCCTTCCGAATGAACGCAAACGTTGACTGCTCCCAATTATGGCAGTCAATCCACTCGAAACCGCGACCGTCAAAATCCAATTCGTACAACGCCGGTTCGTTCCGGTACATCTTGTTCAAGTCCGCGATACAACGCTGCAAACCCTGATGCGGTTCCCATTGCAACAGGTGCCATTGCAAACTTTCGTCCTCGTTCCACTCGTTCCATTGCCCGAACTCGTCGCCCATAAACGTCAACTTCTTGCCCGGATGCGTCCACATATAACTGTACAGCAATCTTGCGTTCGCAAACTTCTGCCAAAGGTCGCCCGGTATTTGGTCAAGAATCGAACCTTTGCCGTGAACAACCTCATCGTGCGACAACGGCAAAATGAAATTCTCGTGAAACGCATAAATCAAACTGAACGTCAACTCATCGTGATGAAACTTGCGATGAACGGGGTCGTGCCGCATATACCGCAGCGTGTCGTTCATCCAGCCCATATTCCACTTCATTGAAAAACCCAATCCGCCGGCATACACAGGTCTTGACACGCCGCCCCACGCCGTTGACTCTTCCGCAATGGTGAGGACATTCGGGTACTGCGTTCCGACTTGTTCGTTCATCTGCCGCAGAAATTCAATCGCTTTCAGATTTTCCCGACCGCCGAATTCGTTCGGTATCCAATCGCCCTCTTTCCGGCTGTAATCGAGATAAAGCATTGAGGCAACGGCATCGACGCGCAGCCCGTCAACGTGATATTTGTCCAGCCAGAACAGCGCATTGCTGATAAGAAAGTTTCGGACTTCGTTGCGTCCATAGTTGAAAATATACGTTCCCCAATCGCGGTGTTCGCCTTGCCGGGTGTCGGCGTGTTCGTACAGAGCGGTGCCGTCGAAGCGTCCGAGACCGTGACCGTCCTTCGGAAAATGAGCGGGAACCCAGTCGATAATGACACCGATTCCGTTTTGGTGCATCTTATCGACGAGGTACATAAAGTCCTCCGGTCCGCCGTAACGTGCCGTGATACTGTAATAACCGACGACCTGATAGCCCCAACTTGCGGTGAGCGGATGTTCGGCAACGGGCAGCAGTTCGATGTGGGTGTATCCCGTCTCTTTGATGTAGCCGATGAGTTGGTCGGCAATTTCCCGATAATTAAGCCACCGTTGCGGGTCATCGCCGGGACGTTTCCAAGAGCCGAGATGGATTTCGTAAATCGACATCGGTTTTTCAAGCCAATCGTTCGGTATTTTTGCCCGCTGTTTGAGGTAATCGTCATCGTTCCATTGGTACCGGTCGAGGTTGACGACTTTGCTGGCGGTACAGGGCGGACATTCGGCGTAAAAGCCGTAGGGGTCGGACTTTTCGACGGTATTACCGTTGTTTTCGATGCTGTATTTATAGGTATCCCATTCTTTGATGCCGGAGACAGACACCTCCCAAATGCCGGACGGGATGTGCTTGTGCATCGGGTTCTTCGTTCTGTCCCAGTCATTGAAATCGCCGACAACGGAAACGCTCTCGGCATTCGGAGCCCACACGGCGAAGTTTGCGCCGTTATCGGCTAAATGCGCACCGAGTTTATCGTAGGATTGCCAGTGATTGCCTTCGCCGAGAAGGTATAAGTCGAAGTCGGTTAAAAAGTCGGTCATCGTACTGTTATGAGTTTAATAAAGTTAATCCTTCGTTAACGTACAAAGGCATATTTTCATCGCAGGACAGGAACGGCATTACTCGCGTCATTGCTGTTGCGGTGAGCAGCCGGTCAAACGGGTCGCGGTGATACAACGCAGCGTCTCGAAGCGGAATATATCTTTCGAGGTAATCGGAATATATTCAAAGCCGTTCCGGGTTATCTCGTCCGAAAATCCCTGCGTATCAGGAACATCAAGTAAAAGTTGCATTCCGTCCCCCGTTTTAACAACATCCTGCGCAGTGTATCACGTCAGCGGATAAACTTCAACAGCGCATCGACCGCCTGACCGTGTTGCCGGAGCGTTTCCTGCCAATGTTCCAAACAGAGTTTTCCCTTTTCGGTAACCGAATATATCCGCTTCGCCCGCTCGCCCTTACAAACATTCCAATCTGATT
>JAISJZ010000391.1 GCA_031261125.1 Planctomycetaceae bacterium
CCAATTTACGGATTTCCTTTTCGTATTCGCCGAGAACGATTGCCCGGTCGAAGAAAAATTTCGTTGTCCGGCACCGTTCACAATCCATTGTTTCACGGAAGATTTTGTACCGCCGTCCGCCGCAGCGTCGGCAGTATTCCCCGGCAGGCGTTGCCAATTTGACAGCACATTCCGGGCAAACCGGTTCGTTGTCCGGTTTAAGCGTATTGCAAAACGGACAGACCGGCGGACAAATCAAGTCGAGCAGCCGGCTGCCGATGTCTTTGATTCCGTTCCGTATTGTCTCTACGAGTGGATTTTCCAGAAACATTATCAGGTATTTTCACGAATCGAAACCGGCAGGAATCGCCCGAATAATTTCATCTGGACTCGTCAGTCCTTCATCAAGTTTCCGCTGTGCATCCGTCTGCAAATCAACCATTCCTTGTTCCACGGCAATCCGGTGAATCTCCGAAATCGGCGCACTTTGCCGAATCAAACGTTTAATCTCCGGCGTTGCCCGCAATACTTCGCCGACCGCAATACGACCGGCATAACCCGTATTATTGCACTTCGGACATCCCTTCGGAACGCAAATCCCGCTCGCCGTATCATCCTCTTCGGTATGGTCATTCAACGGTATCTTGCAGTCAGGGCAGAGTTTGCGTACCAACCGCTGCGTAACGATACCCAGCAAACTCGACGCAAGAAACTGCGGTTTCACGCCGAACACGAGCATTGCTTCACACGCTCCCGCCGTTGTCCCGGAATGACACGTTGCAAATACCAGTTGCCCGCTGTTCGCCGCCCGAACAACAATGTCCGCTGTCGCCGCATCCCGAATTTCGCCGACCATAATCACATCCGGCGACTGCCGAAGTACACCGCGCAGCAAGTCAGGAAAATCTACCCCCCGGCGCAAATTGACCTGTGATTGATGAATTCCGTCCAGAGTGAATTCAATCGGGTCTTCCAAAGTATGAATCTTCCGGGTTCCGTCGTTCAGAAAATTCAAACAAGCATACAGCGTTGTTGTTTTGCCCATTCCCGTCGGACCGGTAACCAGCACAAGACCGCCGGGACGGTTTATCATCGAAATAAGCCGGTTCAGATTGACCTGGTGAAAACCGATGTCTTCGACACCTAACAGCATCCGTTTGGGGTCGAGAATCCGAATTGCCAAATCCTCGCCGAAGAGCGTCGGCAGCGTCGAAAGCCGTAAATCAATATAACTGCCTTCTTTTAATGCAACGTTGACACGACCGTCCTGCGGTGCCGGCGAGCGGGACACATCCATATCGGCAGTTGCTTTGATATGTGTGATGAGCCGCATTCCGTCTTCGCGGGTCAATGTTCCCCACGAAGTAATCGAACCCATCCGCCGGACGGCGATGTCAACGTGATTTTTCCGGCACGTCAGGAACAAATCACTCGCCGCCGCCTGCATTATGTCAGAGAGCAGTTTGTTCAGGTAAATATCGGTCTCAATGTCCAAACGTTCGGTGAAGTCAATTTCCGGCATCGTAAAAATCCTGTTTTCCCTTGTGAAATAGAAACACAATTCCGCTATTATAGCACTGATTGCAATGAAAACAACAGTCAAATGGAAATGAGCCGCTTCATATCGGTAACGGCCTCTTTGATACCAACCATCAAAGCACGGGCAATGATACTGTGTCCGATGTTCAACTCCCGCATACCGGGAATTGACGCTATCGGCAAAACATTGTGATACGTCAACCCGTGACCGGCGTGCAGCCGCAAACCGGCGGCATTGACGGCTTTCCCGCAGTCCAAAATCCGCTGCAATTCTTTTTCCCGCTCTTTTTCGGTTTCGGCAAGCGAGTAGGTGCCGGTATGAATTTCGATTGCCCCGCAGCCGGTTTTAATGCCCGCTTCAATTTGCTTTAAGTCCGGGTCAAGAAACAAACTGACGGCAATGCCCTGTTCTTGCAGTTGTTTGACGATTTTTTCCGTTGCGGCGAATTGACCGGCAACGTCAAGTCCGCCTTCTGTCGTGATTTCCTGCCGCTTTTCGGGGACAAGTGTCGCTTGGTCGGGCTTGGTAATACAGGCGATTTTGACGATTTCGTCAACGCACGCCATTTCGAGGTTCAATTTGCAGCGGACGGTGTTCCGCAAAATGGAAACGTCGCGGTCTTGAATGTGCCGGCGGTCTTCCCGCAAATGAACGGTGATGCCGTCGGCACCGCCGAGTTGGGCGAGCGTTGCCGCCCAAACGGGGTCGGGTTCCGCCGCCCGCCGCGCCTGACGCACCGTTGCAATATGGTCTATGTTCACTCCAAGTTCGGGCATTTTTTTCGGATAATTGACAAGGAATAACGGACAGCGGACAATTAGATACTACCCCTTATTCGCTGTCAATGAATTCCGATGACCAAACGGCATTTTACCGTATTTTTGTTCTTCGCAGCGGTTCTGTTCCCGCTGCTGCTCTTATTGCCGATGTTTCCGGCGGTTTCCGCCCGCGCCCAGCAGCCGATAAACGGAACCGACCCGTACAAAGAATTAGACGAAAAAATCAACATTTTTTTCGAGGGGGTCATCGCCGGAAACACATCTTCGGCACTGGAAAATCTGCTGCTGCAAAGTCCGCTGGGGACAACAACCAATTCTTCGTCAAGTGCGTCAATGAAAACCCGGCTGGACGAAGCGCGGACGCAGTACGGTAGTTTTATCGACTACGAACCTGTCAAACATATTCCGCTCGGCAAAGACGCGGTACTTATCCGGTACCTGTTGAAATGCGATAACTATCCGCTCGTTTGGACGTTCACTTATTACCGCAAACCGCCGCAGAGGGGAACCGTAAGTCCGGCGGCTGTTGCTGCTGCCCCGTGGCAGTTAATCGAAATGCGGTTCGATACCAATTTGGAATTACTGGCTTTGTAATTTGATATAAATATGACGCGTTTTTTAGCCGTTGACTGGGATGAGAGCGAATTGCGGTACCTTTCGGCAGATGTGCAAAAAGGAACGCTGAATGTCTATAAAGCCGGTACTGCGCCGCTGGAAGTCCCTGTCAGCGAAGAAGAAACAGCACCGGCAGCCGGTGCCGTTCCGAAGTTGCCGCCGCTGTTTGCTGCTCTGCGGACGCTCATCAAAGAAGAACGCCTCGATGTCAATGCCGTCTTGTTAACGCTGGACAGAAATAAAACCGAAATCCTCGAACAAACGCTGCCGCCGTGTTCGGAACCGGAAATACCGGTATTGTTGAAAAATCAGGCGTTGCGGGAACTGCCGCATTTTGCCGAACACGACCCGCTTGACTTCATCGTTCTGACAACCGCCGAAAACGGAGAACGTAAAGTGTTAGCCGCCGGAATCCAGTTGGTTTTTCGGCAGGAACTCGTCCGTTCGTTCCGTTCGCTCGGCAAAGCGGTGCAAGGTATCACTTACCGCCCTGCCGCCGCTGTTGAATTGTTCCGGTACACACAGTTCGTTTCCGATGAACCGGAATACGTCCTGCTGGTGAACGTTGTCCGCACCGATGTCGAAATCATCACGCTCAACGGCAGACAGATTCATTCGGTTCGTTCGTTTCGTTTGCCGGAACAGTCAGGATTGACGGAAACGGCAACCGTTCTTGCCGATGAAATTGAACGGACGGCTGTTATCGGCATCGAAGGAGACGAAACATCAGCGATTCAGAAGGTCTTTTTGTTCGGAACCGAAGAGGAATGGACACAACTGACGGCGGTTTTGGCGGAGAAACAACTGAATGCGGCGGTGATTGAACCGTTCGCCGTACCGGGCATTACAACATCGAAATTATTAAAACTGCCGGAAAATCAGGGACGTTTTGCGCCGCTGCTCGGTGTCCTGTTGTCCCGGCAATCGGCAGGGCTGCCGCTGCAAACGCTGGATTTGCTGCATCCGAAGGAACCGCCGAAACCGCGAAACTACGTCCGTCCGATTTTGCTGGCAGCGGTTCTGCTGGCAATCGCCGGATACGGCGTTTATCACTGGAACACCGAAGTCATTAAAGGGTTGGAAGCGGAACTGGCGAGTGTCAAAGAAGAACACGGGAAAACGGCGGCGGGACTGCAAACGGCGGCACCGGCTTATCAGGTACTTTCACAGGTACGGAACTGGGAAATAATGAACGTGCCGTGGCTGGACGAATTGAGCGAACTGTCGCAGGTGTTTCCGCGGGAACAGGATTTGGTGATTACCCGGATGTCATTTATGACTGGACGGGTCGGCAATAATCCGCGGTCTGCCGGAACGATTCAACTTGCCGGTATGGTGCGGGACCCGTCGGTGCTGCTGAAATTGCGAGACGATTTACAATCGAAAGGAATTTATTTGGTACGTTATCCGGCACCGGCACCGAATCCTGCCGGCGGCGGATACCCGTGGTTATTTCAGACAACGATTTACCGGTTAAAGTAAAACGATGAAGACCAACCTTAAAACGATAGACAAGCCGAAGCAATTAAACAAACTGGAACAGAGTGCCAGAAGAGCCGATTTTTTCCGGCGGCTGCTCGTGTCCGGTTTCATTTTATTTATCATTGCTCTGTTTGCCGGCGGCGGTTTGTTCTTTTGGCTTCAACAACAAGGACAAAAGTTCACCGTACCGGAATACACCAACAGCGACACCGGTTCACCGTCCTACTGGACAGACCGCACGAAGCAGGACATTGAAGTATCCCGCATTAAGGATACTGACGGTTTTAATCAGGAAAAACTGCGGTTTCTGGTAATGAATACATTACGGGAGGCGCAGCAGATTACGTCAAATTACGCCAAGGTACAGCCGGCGGCGGATACCGCGATAACACTGGCGGAAAGCAATGTGAACCTCAACATTGATGAACCGCTCAAATTTATGACGGATTCGCCGGTCGGACAAATGATGCTGGCGAGGATTTATATTTCGCAGGCGTTGATGTGTTTGCGGATCAATGACAATTCGCAGGCGAGAGTGTTGTTTCAACAGTATGACCGGCTTGTCATCGAGTCCGATTTGAAACTAAACAGCGAAGTGAACGAGTTGGCGTTTTGCGGTGCCGTGTCAGTCCTTTCGCTGTTAGGAGATACCGCGAGATTAAACGGGTTGTTTGACCGGCAACTTGAATTTTCGCTGCGGCTTCAAACGGCTCAACAGATGCGGGCGTTCCGAATCATTGCCGGTGAGCAGGCACGCTCCGGTATGAACGTCTATGCAATGAATACCGTTAAAAAAATTAAGAGTACGGTTGAATTATCGCGGGCGTATCAGCAGATTATTATGTTTGCCGTCCGTCCGCGGAAAATGATGCCGGTGGAACCGGGCGTTATTTTTCCGCAAACGGCGGGACCGTGGGAACCGCCTCAATCGCCGGCAGTGGCAAAGCAGATTATTTCCGATGTGTTACAGCAGGTTGCCGCTTTGGAAGAACTTGATATGCAGATTGACGTTCTGATGCAGTTAGCCGGTTCCCGGCTGATGTGCGACCCGGCTGTTTATACGTTGTTTCGGGAAGCGGTTGAGGATAACAGCAAATTTGACGAGTTGGTGAAACGTCCGGTATTGAAACTGTTGAACGAACCGGACTCCGATATGATCCGCGCATCGCTGGGAATGCCGCCGGTGCAGCGGGAAACGGAGAAGAACATCGACCCGGCGTTGGACGATTGGAAGTCTGCAACGGGGGTGATTTCCGTGGATGTTTCCCGTATTGACCCGGCATTGATGGAAACGATTACCGCGGTACAAACAATTCGTTTTTACGAGAACACCGCGCAATGTTATCTGATGGTGAACCGGCAGCAGGAAGCAGCGGCGGTACTGCGGAAGGCGTTTGCGTTGGTAAAAACGCTGCCGGATGCGGCGGACCGGCTTCCGGCGATGCTGCGTATCGGAGAAAAGCAATTAACGGCAAAGGTTCCCGCGGAGGCAGCCGCTTCGTTCCGTGCCGTCGGTTTACCGGATTCGGCATCAAATACCGGTATTTATTCTCTGGAAACACTGTCAAATCTTGCCCGGCTGCAATGTATCGGACGCTTTCGGAACGATGCGGAAAAAACAATAGCGTGTATTCCGACCGCTTCGGTGCGGGACGACGATTATGTTCTTCTGATAAAGGAACAACTTCGTATTTCGATGCTGCCGGAAGCGGAAAAGTTGATAGCCAAAATTGCCGGCGAATCCCGGCGGACGGAAATGCGGCACGTTTTAGGAATTGCCAAAGACGGGAAAGAAGAACACTACAAGGCGTTAGACCTGCCGTACCCCGGCAGCGAACCGGACGCTAATCTCTTAAAGCTGGGCTTCGAACGTTTGCTTTCCTACGGACTTTTTGCCGCGGCTGCCCTGACGGCGGAAAAGATGAACGATGCCCGCTTGCGTTCTTCGTACCTGACAAGAACTGTCCGGGAATATGTTCAGTGGTACCGCGTGTACTATTCGGACGACAGGGAATCCCGTTCCGTCCGCAAGCGGATATTCGGATTGGCAGAACAAACGGCACAGCGGATAGAACAGCCGTCTGCAAAGGCAGCAGCCGTCGAAATGTTGATAACGGCGGCACTGCCGTTTCGGAAGAACGACAAGTTACAGGACAAACTCGCGGCGTTAACCGCACAGACCATAACGGCGGTTCAGAAGAACGATGTGCCGCCGGAGGAAAAAGGAGAAGTGATGTCCCGGCTGATTTTAGCAAAGATTGCGCTGGCGGCACCGGATGACGTACCGGAAAGCAGTACCGCTCCGCTGCTGGACAAAGAGAAAAATCCGGCGGTCTTTGATGAAACGATGAAACTCATCACCGAAACGGTTGATACGGTGAATAAAATGGGAGATGTTCCGAACCGAAGTTATACGATTGCCGTCGTTGCAAAAGCATTGGGGCAAATCGGACGCTCCAACGCGTCGCTGGCAATGCTGAAAGATGCCGAAGAGAGCGCAACAGGGTTAAAGAACTTCAAAGATGCGGTTTCAATTCTGCTGTCGCTTATTCCGGCATACCGTTCACTGGATGAGAATGATGACGTGCAGCGGGTTTATTACGCTGCTTGCAGTATCGTATTAGAAGCATACGGCGAGACGGATACTTCTGCGGATGCCGCGCTGATGTGGCGGACACGCGACTCTGAATTAGAGCGGATTACCAGTTCGCAGTTGGAACAAGGATATGTTGCCGATGCGGTGATTTTTGCCAGCCGGATTAACGAACCGATGCTGAAAGACCGCTTGTTGCGGACGGCAGCGTATATCAATCTTGACAGGAACGGGGTACAAATTGCGGAAAATATCGCCCGGAGGATTAAAACACCGGCGGTACTGACGAACACGCTTCGTGATGTGTTGTTTGTAAAGCGGCACAACAGCAGGCAGCAGAACGAGGCAAAAGCGGAGGAAAACCCGGCGAAAGAAGATGAAAAAGGAGGAA
>JAISJZ010000399.1 GCA_031261125.1 Planctomycetaceae bacterium
CCGGTTCCATCCGTCCCGGACGCGGACATCCAGCACAACCCGCCGTTCGACCGAGTAGTCCTGTAAACTGATAGGATTCAAAACCTTTGCTTCAACAACGGGCGACCAGCCGCTGTCCAGCAACACAGCATTGAGCAGATGAACGAGAATCCATTCGTTATTTGGATTGGACAGAAAAACGCCAATAAACAGGTCCGAAGTCGGCTTGATTTCAATATCTTCATACTTTTCAAAGGCGTTGTTGGGTTCACTCATTCGTCTTTTTGCTAAATGTCATCGGTGTTTCGCCTCTGTATTCTACTATTTTTTTGTAGAAAAACAATCGGGATATTCCCTTATTTTTCCTCCGAAATACCTACAAAAAATCAACACTCCCGTTTTACCGTCCGCCTCTTCCGCTGAATCCGCCGGGCGTTGTTCCGCCGCCGAAGCCGCCGGTTGTTGTTCTTCCGCCGAAGCCGCCGGGTGTTGTTCCGCCGCCGAAGCCGCCCCGCATTATATTCATAAACGGGTTCGTTGCTCCGCCGGGCGTTGTTCCGCTGCCGAAACCGCCAAAGCCGCCCCGATTACTCCCGAAGCCGCCGAATCCCCCGGTGGTGCTTCCAAATCCGCCGAAACTGCCGGTACGGGACGAAGAAGAACCTGACGCTTGGCTCGTTGTGAACTTCACCGAATCGCCCGCCAAATTGGAAATCGTTTGACGCACCAAATCCGTACTGACATTCTTCGGGTTCACCACTTCAACCACCGTTTCTGCTTGAACTGCCATTTCGTCCAGCGTTTCGACAAACTCTCTCACTTCCAGATACAGCGATTCCGGCGAGGTAACAATCAGCGAATTCGACCGGGCATCCACCGCAAGCGTCATTTTCGCTTCCTGTTCTTTCGCCGTTGTTGAACCGCCGCGGTTCATTTGCGACATAATCTGCTGGAACATCATCCCCGGTCCTCCCGGCGGCATACCGCCCATTCCCCCCATTCCCGGAGGTCCGCCGCCCATCATCATCGGCGGCTGCCCGCCGCCGAAACCGCCCCGGCTGCTGCCGGTACTGCCGGTGCGGCTGCTTGTAGGCGAAGTGGACGAACCGCCGCTGCCGCTTTGGATTCTCGCCGAAAACGCCGTTTCGACCGTTGCCTTCGCATCTTCTGCCCGCATATTTTGCAGCGGTATCAAACGCGCCTTCGGACGTATCATCACGTCATCTGCCGTATCCGCTTTGTCCAAAATCGTTAGAAGTTTTTCAATCGTCTTGTGGTCAACCGGATTCGCCTGAATCAGCAAAGCGTTCAGCCGGCTGTCCGGCGAAATCGTTACCGTTCCCGTTTTTTCAATCGAGTTGTTCGGCGTAAGCATACCGAGAATCTCCGCCCGGTGTTCCGCTTCAAACACCGAGGACGTATCAACCGAACCGGCACCGCTCACGCCCGTTGACGCTGACGCACCGGAACCGAGCAAACTGTTCAACGCCTGAACAACGACTTCCGCTGTCGAATTTTTGAGGTAATAAACAACCATAGACGTTCTGCCGAGAACCGTTTCATCGGACAGCATCCGAATCAATTCTTCCAGTTTATCCAACGCTTCCGGGTCAGAAGACGAAATCCTCAAACCGTTCGGTCCTGCCGAAACAACGACCGGTGCTTTCGTTTCCGCCGCCTGTGCCGCTTGTCCGCGCGGTTGTTCCTGTATCGGCTGATACACCGGTTGATGTTCTTCCTCTGCTTGGTATTTTACGGGATGATAAACTGCCCCCGGACGAGCGGCAGGGCGGAACGTCGAATTTTTTTCAAAGGTTTTGTCAATCAATTCATCAACGTTGTTTTTCTTTTCAACCGGTTTTTCAACCTTCGGCTGTATTTCGTTGACCGAGCGGGACGGTACAATCGCTGACGGAGCAACGACTTTCAATTCGTTTGATTCGACTTTCGACCAGACATCTTTGAGTTGGTCGAGAACCAACGCCGTTGCCGCCGGCGACAACGGAATCGAACGAATTGTTGCCCCGCTTACAACTTTACCGGCGGTTCCGTCTTCACCGAGTTTCAACAGCAGCGACCTAATATCGGCAATTTGCGAAACGGTACCGCGGACGATAATTTGCCGCGCCGAAACATCCGCCTCCACGGTCGGTGCCGGCAGGCCTGCCGCTGCCGTTTTGGAACCGGACGAGGATGTTGCGGTGATGTCCGATGCACTGGTTGTAGCGAAGAATTTCTTGATGTTCTCCACTGCCGATGCCGGACTAATCCGTTTGAGCGGAATCACTTCGACTTGCGGCACGTTCAACTGCATCTGCTTAATCGTTTCCTTAATCGTTGCGTGATTCGCCGGTCTTCCCAACGCCGCAACGCCGCCGGTTTTTGTATCCAATGAAAGCCGGATATCCGGTACGCCGGCTAGCAGCGTTTGCAGCACCGCCAGTACCGCCGCCGGGTCTGCCGTTCCGGTATCATACACTTCAAATTGAGGTTGTCCTTCCAATAACGCACTCTTCGATTCGTAGGAACCGTCAATCGTTTTAATCATATCTTTCGCTTTTTCGACCATATCAGCACGACCGGACATCCAGATTTTTGTGCCGGACGCGTCCACTGCCGTCCGCAGTGAAGTGTCATTTTCGTCAATCACCAGCAACTTCCGCATAATGCCGAGGGCTTCGTCGGCGGACAGATTCTTCATTTCGATAATGTTCACGTTTCCGGCGGCAACTTCGTCCGGGTCGTCAATGCGTCTAATAATGTCCCGGATTGCCCGAAGCGTGCCTGCCGTTTCCGTGATAACAATTTGCTGCGACTTCGGCAGAGCAACGATACTGCCCTGCGGTCCGAGGAGTTTTTCCGCTTCCGCTTGAATAATGTCCGGCGTTGTCCGGTTCAGTTTGAACACGCACCGGCAAATTTCGTATTTACCACGGTCGTCCAACTCTTTAGCATCAACCGGTTCGAGCAGATTCGGCGGAATACCGTCCTGCAAGTAAATCACGAACATTGACTTGCCTTTACGGATGATAGTATATTCCTTGAACAGCAAGTAGGAGTTCAGAACATCGAGGGCTTCGGTCGGCGTGTAGGACTGACTATCGGTTAGATTAAGCGAACCGGACGGCACATTGTCGGCTTGCAAAGACAGCCCCGCTTGGTCGGCGAACCATTCGATCACGTCTTTCCACGGTGTATAGCGGAAGTTAAACCGCAGTTTTTCCGCCGGTTTTTTCTCCGTGTTCGCCGCAGGGACTTGTACCGCGTTCGCCGCAGGTGTTTGTACCGCGGGTTTTTCTTCCGGCAATTCAGCCGCGGGACTTGCTGCCGCCGCCGGCTCAACGGCTTTCGGCGGTTCCGGCGGTAAGTCAGCCGTCTGAACCGCAATACTATGTTTACCGTCTTCCAAACTCGCAGGTTCACCTTCTAAAATAAGAATTGTTCCGAGCAAACTTGCCGCAGACGGCAACGACGGAATGTACCGAATCGAACCTTGTTTGACCGGCGACTCCTGCTTGACCGGGGAATCCTGTTTAACAGGCGACCGTTCATTGACCGGCGATTCGCCGCTGACCGGTTCATTACTTTTCGGTGCTTCCGGTGTTTTCGCCGCGGGGACTTGTCCGGCGGGTTCCGGTTCGGGTTGTACCGGCGTTTGCACCGATTCCGGTTTGACAATGACGGTTTCCATTTTGACCGTTTTCGGTTTTTCGGTATCCGTTTTCGGTGCTTCCAGTATTTTCACCGCGGGGATTTGTTCCGCGGGCGGCTCCGGCGTTTTCGCCGCAGGAACTTGTCCGGCGGATTTCTCTTCCGCTAACGAACCGGCGGCGGTGTCATCGGCTTGCACCGGCTGCTCCGCCTGTTTCTGTACCGGTTCCGCTTTTTTAGAACAGCCGGAGAACAGCACTGCCGCTAAGACAAAACAACCGATGGTGTAATAGAAGAACCGCATAGTATAAGTATGAAAAGCAATAGAGACAACGAAAACGGGGGAAATATATCTCCCCGGTTTTTATTAAACCCCGTAGTGTGCATTTCGGACTTTGAAAAAGGAGAAAAAAGGATTTTTTCAATTATTCCGGTTGTAGGGGATAAAAGGCATTTCAATTTCTCATAACGAAGTTGTACCCTTGCGAAATTCGGACTTTCTGATATAATGGACCAATCGAAAACAGCCCGAATTTTCCTCGAAATATGTCTGCAAACACTGCCGAAGAGTTCAAAATCGACAATACGCCGCTGCCGGCTGCCAACGCCGATTACACCGCCAAAGACCTCGAACATCTGTCCGACCAGGAACACGTCCGCAAGCGGCCGGCGATGTACATCGGCGATACCACGAGCCGCGGACTGCATCACCTCATTTGGGAAGTTGTCGATAACTCGATTGACGAAGCAATGGCGGATTTTGCCTCCAAAGTCATCGTCCAAATCAACGGCGACGGCAGCGTAACTACCGAAGACGACGGACGCGGTATCCCGGTTGACATTCACCCCGATTTGCAGAAGTCAACGCTCGAAGGGGTAATGACCGTTCTGAAATTCGGCGGCAAATTCTCCAAAGGAGCGTACCAAACCTCTGGTGGTCTGCACGGTGTCGGCGTAACTGTTGTCAACTTTCTGTCCGAATGGTGCGAAGTGGACGTTGCCCGCGACGGGGTTATCTATCATCAGGAATACGAACGCGGTACGCCGACCGGCGAGGTAACGAAAGTCGGAAAAACCGACAAACGCGGCACAAAGACAACCTTTATGCCCGATGAGCAAATCTTCCCGGAACGGAAGTTTGACTACAATACCGTTTTTCACCGCTTGCAGGATTTGGCGTTTCTGAACAAGGGCGTTAAAATCGTGTTCCGCGATGCCCGCACAGGCAGCGAAGAGACGTTTTATTACGAAAACGGTCTCGTTGATTTCGTGAAAAATCTGAATAAGTCCGTCGAACCGATTCACCCGGAAGTGATTCACATCGTCAGCACCGCCGACGGCGTAACCGTTGACGTTGCGCTGCAATACACAGCGGAATTCACGGAAAACCTGCGGTCATACGTCAACAACATTTACACGACCGAAGGCGGAACGCATCTTTCGGGTTTCCGCACGGCACTGACGCGGACGCTGAACAATTACGGCAGAAACAACAAACTTTTCAAAGAGAAGGCGGACCCGCCGACGGGCGAAGATTTCCGCGAAGGATTGACCGCTGTGATTTCGGTGCGCGTACCGGAACCGCGGTTTGAAGGACAAACGAAAACGAAACTCGGCAACAGCGAAGTCGAAGGAATTGTCAATTCGGCTGTCGGGGAACAGTTGTCGAAATTTCTCGAAGAAAATCCGAAGACGGCGAAAATCATCATTCAAAAGGGTATTGTCGCGGCGGATGCGAGGGAAGCGGCAAAGAAGGCGCGGAACCTGATTCGGGAACGGAAAGGGGCGTTTTCACACACCTCCCTGCCGGGCAAACTCCGCGACTGCACCAGCAAAGAAGTGGATAAGTGCGAACTGTACCTCGTTGAAGGCAACTCGGCAGGCGGTTCGGCAGAAGGCGGACGGACGCGGGAATATCAAGCGAGTCTGCCGCTGCGCGGTAAGATACTGAATGTTCTCAAAGCGTCCGTTGACAGCATTTTCGGCAATGCGGAAATTAAGAGTATGATTACCGCCATCGGTGTCGGCTGCGGCGATGAAGTGGACTTGTCGAAACGGCGGTACGGCAAAATCGTGATAATGACCGATGCCGATGTTGACGGTTCGCATATCCGTACATTGCTGCTGACTTTTTTCTATCGGGAAATGCACCAACTCATTTCGGCGGGATACGTCTATATTGCCTGCCCGCCGCTGTACCGCGTCCGCCGGAAAGGACAGAAGGACGAATACATTCAGACCGATGAGGAAATGCGGAAGATTCAACTTGACCTCGGCTTGAAAAATGCGGTGTTCGATGCCGGCAACGGGAAAGTGTTTGAAGGCGGGGCACTCGAACAACTATGCAAAACGCTGGCGGTGCTGGAAGATTCGGTTTTGGCGTTGGAACGGCGGGGCATTTCCCTGCGGACGCACGCGGCGTATCAGGATAAAGAATCCGCAAAATTAGCGGTCTATCACTGCTTCTTCAACGATGAAGAACGCTGGTTCACGGACAGGACAAAATTGTCGGAATACAAAGCGGAATTAGAACAAAAACTCGGCAGAGAAGTTGCCGTCGATGACTCATTCGTTCCCGATGACAATGATGCGGCTGAAGCAAAAACGCCGGAGACCGACCAGCCGAAACTCCGCATTGTCGAATTGCACGAAGTCCGCACCATCAACAAGTATCTGCTTGAACTTCGGGAACAGGGCTTTGAAGTTGATTCCTTGTTGCCGCAGGAGCGGACAGGTTTAGACACATCGCGGTACTACCTGACGCGCGGGGAATCGTCAACGGGTCTGGAAACGCTGCGGGAATTGTTGAAGACAGTGCAAAGAGGCAATCAGCGGGGAATTCAGATTACCCGGTTCAAAGGGCTGGGCGAAATGGACCCCGAAGAATTGCGGGACACAACGTTAAATATGAGCAGCCGCCGGCTAATCAAAGTAACGATGGACGACGCGGCGGCGGCGGATGATTTGTTCCGTATTTTGATGGGCGACCAAGTGGAACCGCGGCGGGAGTTTATCGAAAAACACGCCCTTGACGTGAAACATTTGGACGTGTAGGTGATTATGAAAGAACGGGTACTCTGATTCCCCTTTGCTTAATACCTTTTTCCGATATAATAGCCGGCAAAGGAAAAAGGTACGCAAAACGCTCTGCACCGATGAAATACGAACCCGCGATCATTGAACCGAAATGGCAAAAATTCTGGGAAGAGAACAAGACGTTCGCTGTTCCGAACCGTTTGCAGCCGGAAAACAACCCGCCGCAAGCGGCTGGGGCGAAAAAGTTGTATGTTCTCGATATGTTTCCGTATCCGTCGGCAAACGGTCTGCACGTCGGACATCCCGAAGGATATACCGCCACGGACATTGTTGCCCGGTACAACCGGATGAACGGAGTGTCCGTGCTGCATCCGATGGGCTGGGACGCTTTCGGACTGCCCGCCGAACAGCAGGCGAAGAAAACAGGAATTCATCCGCGGACGATTACCGAAAACAATATCAATAACTTTCGGCGGCAACTGAAAATGCTCGGCTTCTCTTACGACTGGGACAGAGAAGTCGCAACGACCGACACGGACTATTTCAAGTGGACGCAGTATATTTTTCTGCTGATGTATAACACTTGGTATGACCCCGAAACGAAAAAGGGCAGACCGATTGAAGAATTACCGCTCCCGCCGGACGTTGTCCGAGAAGGCGTTCGCGCTGTTGAGCAGTACAAGGAGGAGCATCGTTTGGCATATCAAATCGAAGCACCGGTCAACTGGTGTCCGGCGTTGGGAACGGTACTGGCAAACGAAGAAGTTATCGGCGGGCGCAGCGAGCGGGGCAATCATCCTGTTGTTCGGATGCCGCTGCGCCAATGGATGCTGCGGATTACGGCTTACGCGGACCGGCTGGAAAGCGATTTAGGAGGACTTGATTGGGCGGACGGTATCAAACTGCTGCAAAAAAATTGGATTGGCCGCAGTACCGGTGCGGAAGTGGATTTCTTTATCGGTACCCGCACTTGTTCCGCTAACGGTCCCAAATCTTGGCGTAAATCCGTTGAGCAAGAGTTTGAGCAATGGAAGCGGCACCGCAAGGCAGCCGGTTTTCCCCGCAAACAGGAAGACAATACGCTGCGGATTTATACGACCCGGCCGGATACACTCTTCGGCGCGACGTATATGGTCATTGCGCCGGAACATCCGTTTGCCGAACGGTTAACAACGCCGGAACAGAAAGATGCCGTAGAATCCTACCGGCAACTGGCGGCATCAAAAAGCGACCTCGACCGGACGGATTTGGCGAAAGAAAAGACCGGCGTATTCAGCGGCTCTTACGCTCTTAATCCGGTGAACGGCGAACCGATACCGGTTTGGATAGCAGATTATGTTCTCGTTTCCTACGGAACCGGGGCGATAATGGCGGTACCGGCTCACGACACGCGGGACTTCGAGTTTGCGAAGCAGTGGGATTTGCCGATTCTTCAAGTGGTGCAAACAATAATCGGCGAACGGCGCGGCGTGGGATTTGAGGCGTTCACGGAACAGGGTGTTGCGGTTAACAGCGGCGGTTACGATGGGCTGTTCACGCAGCCGTTCAAAGAGAAAATCACGGGAGATTTATCGGCGGCAGGTCTCGGCAAGAAAGCGGTGAACTACAAACTCCGCGATTGGCTGTTCAGCCGTCAGCATTTTTGGGGTGAACCGTTTCCGCTACTGCACGATGTCGAAACCGGGCAGGTAATAGCCCTCGACCCGTCCGAACTGCCGCTGGATATGCCGAAGGACTTGAAGTTCGAGGCGGAACATAATACGCCCGAACCGCCGCTTGAACACGCCCCCGCGGATTGGCTTTGCGTTGAACGCAACGGCAAACGGTATAAACGGGAAACCAACACGATGCCGCAGTGGGCGGGGTCGTGCTGGTATTACCTGCGGTACATTGACCCCAAAAATCCGAATCAACTGGTCAGTCCCGATTTGGAAAAACAATGGATGCCCGTTGACTTGTATGTCGGCGGGGCGGAACACGCCGTCCTGCATCTGCTCTACGCCCGATTTTGGCATAAAGTCCTTTACGATTACGGACTTGTGTCAACACCGGAACCGTTTCAGAAACTCGTTAATCAAGGAATGATTCTCGGTGAAGACGGTCAAAAAATGAGCAAATCCCGCGGCAATGTGATTAACCCCGATGATGTCGTTGCCCGGCACGGGGCGGACTCGCTGCGTCTCTACGAAATGTTTATGGGACCGCTGGAAAGCGTCAAACCGTGGTCAACCGACAGTGTCAGCGGCGTGCGGAGTTTTCTCGACAGGACTTGGCGGCTCATCGTCAATGTCAACGACGGAACTTGTTCCGTTGCAGACGTTGAACCGGCACCGGAGCAGAACCGCGTACTGCATAAAACGATTAAAGCAGTGAAAAACGATATTGAAAATATGTCGTTCAACACGGCGATTGCCCGAATGATGGAGTTCGTTAACTTTTTCAGCAAAGAAAAAGTTCGTCCCCGTTCAGCGATGGAGAAGTTTGTGTTGATTCTTTCGCCGTTTGCCCCGCATATCTGCGAAGAGTTGTGGAGCATATTAAAGGCGGGCGGCAAGTTCAGCAAAACAAAACTTGCTGGGACGCTGGCTTACGAGAAGTTCCCCGATTACGACGAAACGGCGTTGGTTGAAACGGAAGTTGAGATTCCTGTTTCGGTCAATGGAAAATTGCGGAGTAAAATTACTGTTTCGGCGGATTCGGACGAAGAAGCAATCGAATCGGCAGCGTTAGCGGACGCAAAAATTGCGGAACAACTCAACGGAAAAACCGTTGTGAAAAAAATCATCGTCAAAGGAAAAATGGTTAACTTCGTCGTGAAGTGAATCATTGGGCTGCTTGTATCTTTTTCAATACGGACGCATCAACTTCAAATGCCGTGCCGTGCCGGGTTCCCGCCGGAAAATGAACCTCGTCCGAAACATTTTCCCAGTGTTTCAAATCCTTGGAACGCACCGCACCGTACCGGTTTTTCGTATAACAATCGTAGTAGATAAACCATTCGTCTTTGATTTTTAATGCCGAAGGACCTTCGACCCAATTCGTATGTGAAATGACACCGTGAACGTCAAATGTGCCGGCCGGTGCGGTTCCCGTTGCCAAAAGAATGTTCTTTTTTGCTTCCGGCTTCAGCGTTTCGTCTTTATAGAACAGCAGATATTGCCCGCCTGCTTTCGTTAAAAACGCATCAATGACATTGTGATTCGGATTCCAATATGGTTTCGTTTGCGTGAACGTATGAAAGTCCTTTGTTGTCGTGCAGTACAACCGGTGATTGTAGTCCGTTTCGCTGGAACCGGCACTTTCCGTGAACTTGTCCGGGATAGTTGACGACCAAATAATGTAATACGTTTGCGAGTCCTTATCGTAAAAGATTTCGGGAGCCCAAACGTTCCGGGTTTTCGGTTCGTTTTCCATTACCGGTACGGACTTTTCATTCGTCCATTCGATTAAATCCTTTGAGGACGCATATCCGATGGATTTGCCTGTCCAAGAGCCGGTCCAAACAAGGTGAAACGTTCCGTCCGGCGCACGGACAATCGACGGGTCGCGCATCAGGGTACTGACGTTTTTCGGCGGAGCCAGAAAGGACTTACCATCGTTAAGCGGTTTCCAGTCAAGACCGTCGGTGCTGTACGCAAGGTGCAGACCGTCTTCGCCGTTATTGACGAAATAGGAAAACAGATAAACGTTTTCCGTCTCTCCGCCGAAACAAGGAACCGCAAAAAGAAGAACACAGAAAATAAACGGTCTCATCGAATTCATTGAAATTAAAAAGTGTGATTTCACTGGTTGAATATACCCCCGGTTGCCGTTTTAATTGTCAATTTCATCCAGAACATCCTGCAATTTTTCTTTCGTCTGCATACCGCTCATCCGTTCGACGACATTGCCGCGGTGAAAGAGCAGCAGTGTCGGCAGCATATCAATTCCGAACTGCGCACCGAGGTCAGGCGTTTCAGCAACGTTCACTTTGCCGATAACGGCGTAGCCGTCATATTCTTCGGCTAAATCATCGAGGACGGGAGCGAGTTGCCGGCACGGTCCGCAGGACTGCGACCAAAAATCAACCAGCACGGGAACTTTCGATTGGAGAACCTGTTGGGAAAAATTCTCTTCCGTGAGTTTCAGTGTCTTTGACATCATTGAGAGGGTGTTATAGATAAAGAGGTCGCACTGATTGTAGCAGTTAAATATCCGTTTGCAAGCGTTAATGGGCGGATTTACCGTCCGCCCGTCCGTCCGCCGGGTCATTCCACGTTTTGCACCATTTCACGGATTCGTTCAATCACCGTCTTCATTTCTACGGCATTTTTCGTAATTTGAGCATCATTTGCTTTGGAACCCATCGTGTTCGTTTCGCGGAACAACTCCTGCGTCAGAAAATCAAGTTTCCGTCCGCAACTTTCCGGGGAAGCGATTGCCGACTCAAACTGTTCCAAATGCGAACGGAAACGCACCGTCTCTTCCGAAATATCAACCCTGTCGGCAAACAACGCCACTTCCCGAATAATGTCGGTTTCGTTCAGTGTTTGGTTCTGTTCTTCCATAATTTTGCCGATGCGTTCCAGCAGCCGCTGCCGGTACTGCGGCGCAACGTTCGGTGCAAGAATTTCGACATTACGGACCAACTGCCGGAGCGTTTCCAGATTTGCCGAAATATCCGCCGCCATCGACCGTCCTTCCATTTCCCGCAG
>JAISJZ010000008.1 GCA_031261125.1 Planctomycetaceae bacterium
TTGACGGTACGCATATTGCCGAAACGCTCAAACTGCTCAATCCTGAAACAACATTGTTCATCATTGCGTCAAAGACATTCACAACGCAGGAAACGATGACTAATGCGGAAAGCGCAAAGCGGTGGTTTGTTAGCGGCGGTTCAGCAGGGGCTAAAGCCCCGTCGCTAACGGATATTGCGAAACATTTCGTTGCTCTTTCCACCAACGCGAAAAAAGTTGCGGAATTCGGTATCGACACAGAAAATATGTTTGAATTCTGGGATTGGGTCGGCGGACGATATTCGCTCTGGTCGGCTATCGGTCTTTCGATTGTTCTCTCTGTCGGCTTTGAAAATTTTGAGGAGTTGTTGACCGGAGCGTTTGAAGTTGACGAACATTTCCGCAATACTCCACTTGAAAAAAATATCCCCGTGATAATGGCGTTGCTCGGTGTTTGGTATAACAATTTTTGGGATGCGGATACGCAGGCAATCCTGCCGTATGACCAATATATGCACCGGTTTGCGGCGTATTTTCAACAGGGCGATATGGAAAGCAACGGTAAGGGAATCACGCGGAATAATCAAAATGTTGACTATCAAACGGGGGCGGTGATTTGGGGTGAACCCGGCACAAACGGGCAGCACGCATTTTATCAACTCATTCATCAGGGAACGAAGTTGATACCTTGCGATTTTCTTGCACCGGCAAAATCGCAAAATCCCTTGGGAGACCATCATCCGAAACTATTGGCAAACTTTTTAGCACAAACCGAAGCATTGATGCGAGGCAAAACCCTTGAAGAAGCAGAAGCAGAACTTTCTGCCGCGGGTCTTGACCGGAGTGAGGTTGAGCGTCTTGCTCCGTCCAAAGTTTTCAGCGGCAACCGCCCGAATAATTCGTTCTTCTTTGAGAAGTTGACACCGAAAACACTGGGGGCTTTGATTGCGTTTTACGAACATAAAATTTTCGTGCAGGGAATTATATGGAACATCAACTCGTTTGACCAGATGGGCGTTGAACTCGGCAAACAGTTGGCAAGTAAAGTCCTGCCGGAATTGCTGAACGAAGAAACGATTACTGCTCACGATTCCTCTACTAACGGTCTGATTGCATATTACAAGAAACATAAATAATCCGACAATGATTCGCATATACAACACACTTACTAAAACGAAAGAAGAATTCAAACCGGTTCAGGAAGGCAAAGCGGGTATCTATCTCTGCGGTCCTACCGTGTATAAGCCGTCTCATATCGGACATATGGTAGGTCCTGTGATATTCGATGCGGTTAAGCGTTATCTTGCTTACAACGGCTATGATGTTCATCTGGTAATTAACATTACCGATGTCGATGACAAAATTATCGGCGAAGCAAATGCCCTCGCTATAACTGCGGCTGCCGTTGCCGATGAAATGACAGCGGATTATTGGGCTAACCTCGAAGCAATGAGCGTCAAAGAGTCGGTCTATGCTTTTCCGAAAGTATCCGATTATATTCCGCATATTATTGACTTCGTACAGAAGTTGATTGACAAGGAGTTTGCTTACGAATCGGAAGGCGATGTTTATTACGATGTCGGTAAGTTCCCCGATTACGGGAAACTTTCGCATCGTTCTATTGAGCAGATGTCCGGCGAAGGCGGAAGTACTGCTGCTAAAAAACACACGCCGTTTGATTTTGCCCTTTGGAAATCGGCAAAGCCGAACGAACCGTTCTGGGAATCGCCGTGGGGAAAAGGAAGACCCGGCTGGCATATTGAATGTTCTGTGATGAGCAGGGAAATACTCGGTGAAACATTTGATATTCACGGCGGCGGTCTCGATTTAGTATTTCCGCATCACGAAAACGAAGTTGCACAAAGCGAAGCGAGACACGGAAAGCCGATGTGCAATTTTTGGATGCACAACGGATTGATGCAGGCAAGCAGCGAAACCGGCAAACTCGGCGGACGAAACACGAAAGCCGTTAGCGAAGATTCAGCGGCTGTTAGCGAAGGGGCTTCAGCCCCCGTTGTTAGTGAAGATTCAGCGGGGGCAGCCCCGTCGCTAACATCTTCGCAAGAGCAGGAAACCAATAAAATCAGCAAATCCAAGGGGGCAAGCGCATTCCGCGATATGCTGAAACAGTTCACGCCGGAAACAATCCGATTTTTCCTGCTTTCAACTCATTACCGCCGTCCGATTGATTTCAGTACGGAACGGATTGAAGAAGTCGGCAAAGGACTTGAAACGTTTTACCGTTTTTTCAAGCGGTTTGAAAAAATTACCGGTCAGAATTTTTATCAACTTGACGCACCGGCACTGCGGAAAGAGTTGACCCCGTCTTCCATCGGCGTTGATTTGCGGAATAAATTCCTCGAATTTATGGACGATGATTTCAACACGGGCGGTGCAGTCGGCGTTCTCTTTGATTTTTTGCGGACGCTTAACAAATTCATAGACGATACGAAACTTGAAGATGGCAGCAAACGAGGCAGCAGCGATGAAGATGCTCTTATCAAAGGCGCAACGCTTCTCCGTGAACTTGCTCTCACGCTGGGATTGTTTATCACGCAACAGGCAAGCCGGCAATGCAGTGGAACGGAATTGACGGGCAAGAACGGTGAACTCATAGACAAACTGCTCACGCTGTTGATTGAATTGCGGCAGACCGCCCGTAAAAACAAGGACTTCTCAACTGGCGATAAGATTCGGAACGATTTGCAGTCCTTCGGTGTGGTTTTAACCGACAGACCGGACGGAACTGAATGGACTATCGGATAGATTCGGTGTATTCCGCTATCTGATGAACCGTAATGACTTTGCCGGTTTCGGCGAATGTTTTATACCAGCGGATTGTTTCCTGCACTGATTTTTCAATACTCCAAAGCGGCTTCCAATTAAGTTGTTGCTGCGATTTGCTGCTGTCTAATAGAAGAATACCTGTTTCTATCAGGGGGTTGCCCCCCCCCGCTCTTGTAATGTCCTCCGCGAGTAAATCTTCTTTAACTTCAAAGCGGATGCGGTTCCAAGAGTGAGAAGATTTCTCCGCTAATTCGAGAACGGTAAAACCGGTATTGTGAGCAGCGTTAAATGCGGGACCAAAGTTCCACGGTTCGGCAAACTTCCTGCCTTCTTCGAGTAATTTTTGTCCGAGTAAAAGATAACCGTACAGCGGTTCTAAAACAAACTGCCAAGGACGTACCGCAGCAGGTTTTCTGATAATTGTTATCTTATCTGATATTGCCGAGCGGATTAAGTCCGGCACGAGACGGTATTGCGACCAATCGCCGCCGCCGATAACGTTGCCTGCTCTTGCGGTTGCGACCGGCGGCAGAGCAGGATAAGAACTGCGGTACGATTGTGCCGTTAATTCCGCACACGCTTTGGACGCAGAATACGGGTCAACTCCGCCGAGTTCATCTGTTTCACGGTATCCCTGTTTTTGTTCTTTGTTTTTATAGCATTTATCCGAAGTAATGACGACAACTGCCTTTATGCTTTCGCAATTACGGCACGCTTCCAGCAGATTTGCTGTTCCCAAGACATTGGTTGAAAATGTATCAAGCGGTTTTTGATACGAGACGTTCACAAGCGGCTGGGCTGCAAAGTGAAAAACAATATCCGGCTGCGTTTCCGATATTGCTTGCTGAAGAAGTTCATAGTTCCGAATATCGCCGCGGTAATCCTGTTCCAGTTTGGGATTGAGAACCGAAAAATGGTCGGGTTCCGAAACCTTGCCCGGAAGCGAATAACCCGCAACGGCGGCTCCGAGTTGCGATAACCATTCGGTCATCCACGTTCCCTTGAATCCGCTGTGTCCGGTCAGAAATACTTTACTGCTTTGGTAGATATTGTTAAATGCTGACATATATTTTACGGACAAAGACAGATGCATTCAAAGTCCGCAATCGTTTGATTTCAGGTTTTGGCGAGCGGCATATTGTGAGTGTGACTAACGTGAAAACCGATAGGTCTTTCCGGCTTGAACTTCCCGCGTTGCTTTTTCCCATTCCGGTAATTTCAGGCGGAAAGAATGTTTGCTCTGTTCTAATTGGGTGAGCGGCTTGTCCGGTGTGCCGCGCAGTGTGTCGGACTGTAAACGTTTTACATCGGGATTCAATCGGACTTCCGCCGTATCGCCTTGAATGTTGACATCAACGATGCCGGTTCCATCGTAATCGAAATACGGTGTTGAACCAACGGCAATGATTCGAGCCGGATTTTCCGGCAGCGGCAGCGGTTGCCAATCGGTTGGTCTTGCCCGCATAAAAAGATATTCTTTGCTGAGCATCGCAACGTTTTTCGAATAACTTACGGCGGTCGGCGGGAATATCCATTCATCGGGATTTATCGGCTTCAACTGCGTTCCGCGCGGCAATGTTCGGAATGTTTCACCGGCAATCAAGAAACTGACAAACCGCTCCGGCGTATGAACGGCATTGAGATAATGGGTTGACCATGCCTGATTATGCGCAACGTTAAATCGGCTGTCGTACTGAAATTGGCACGCAACCTGAACGCCTTTGTTACGAAAAAACCGAGCCATTGCCGGATAGAGGTCAATTTGCCGGAGCGTATCGCTGGCATCGAATTCATAAACAAGCCGGGCTTTCTTGGCAAGCACGGAAGACCAACCGGAATCCGCCGTTGCCGTCAACAAATTTCGGGCATCGGCTTGCGGTGTTTGCGATAAACCGCCGGGATACAAACTCATCGTAATCGTTTCGCAAGGACTGTCCGCTATCGCTTGATGACTCACGTCGTGATTCTGCCACGCCGAATACGCTATCGATTGCTTTGCCTCGGTATCACGAATCGTTTGATACATCGTCTCAATGTACCGCCGGATTTGCGTGTATTGGAAATAGTTCCACGTTTCGGTTGATTCCCATTCCGGTCCTGGCAACGTTGCGTTCCATTCCTTTCGAATCTTTTTCCGATACGCAACATTTGGGTCGGCATCGGTGTTTTCGTCTTCCTTTTTCGCCGACCAAACCCGACCGTGAGGGCGAGCGGTAAGGTCGGTTAATTCGCCGTAACTCCACTACAGCGGCTCCTGGATAATTTCGAACAGATTCAAACACGGTTCGTCAACGAGACGATGTTTGGTATAAGGATTTTCATGTTCGAGAAATTGTTTCAAATACCGCTG
>JAISJZ010000016.1 GCA_031261125.1 Planctomycetaceae bacterium
CCCGCCTTGACGGTAACAAAAAGCCGTTACGGATGATACAAAAAATAAAAATTTGACCAACGTGAGAGGGAAACCACTTCGGCTCAAGGGAATTGCGAGTTTTTAGAACCTGCCCTATAGCAAAACCACCAAAAAATGACAGGAATAACTCCCCATCTTGCCTGTTTTACGGCACCCCCACTTATCAAACTGGTTGGAGCGGCAACGCATTTGTACCGATACGAAATGGTACTTGGAGGGACAGGCGGTCTGATGCCTGAATTGCCATCGGGAAACTGCAAACCGGGGATTTGCCTTGCCATCCCCTTCTGTCCGCGGTCGCTTTCAATGGGAGTTTCTCGCGTGATGATGCCTTGGTTGACAAGGGTTTGCGAAACTTCCCGTCTTGTGCCATTGCTGTCAGTGAAAAAAAATGCCATTGGGTTTTGCTTTCTGTTGCGAAAAGCAAATCGCCAGTGTTTAACACAGTAACGCAACGTATAAAACGGGAACGCTAACGTTGCTCCAAGCGGATTCCCGATTACACCACATAAACGACCGCGCACCGGCGGAAAGGTAAACGCTGGTTGCGCAAACCCCGAAGTCCGCAAGTTATTAGGCATAACGCCCCCTTGCGGGAAATGCAATGCTTCCTAATAAATAATTCGCATTTCCGACCGGTAAAGCCGGATAGTATTCGGAAATGCCGACCAAAACTTGCGATTTGAATTCTGATTGCGAGGGTATTTTACGGAAGGAAAAACGAACTACAAGAGACCTTTTGTGAAATTTTGAAAAATTTGCTGTGCAGGATGATACGGTGCCGCTGTTATCAGACAGCCAAAAACAATTTTTGAAAGCATAAAATTGTTCTCTACACAACTTATTTTGCCTAAATTGTTGTCTGTTTTTCGTTGTAATTTCTGCAATATGTCCTAAACAACGGCAGGGGGTACTCTTCGGGAAAAATAAAACAACTTTTCCCCGTTCGGCACACAGGAATCACCGCCGGTAAAAGAAAAATTTCCGGTAAGAAAAACAATACCTAATGTTCGGACAGTGTAAGGACTTATGGAAACTTTTTCTTGAAAAGCGGGACGGTTTCTCCTCCGGTGTGTTTGACAAACGGAACGAAAAGAATACAATCTTGCCTGCATTGACCGCCGCAAGGAAGCACGGAGAAACAGGAAACGGAGTCCCCCCCCCTACTTATCCCTTCCTGTAATGGAGTACGTTCAATATATTGCCGGGTCCGAACCCGCCGGAAAAATGCTCAACGCCTTGTCCGGCGTTCTTGGTCCGGTGCGGTTTGACCAATGGTTCGGTTCAGCAGCAACAATCCGTTTGACCGAAACAACTTTGATTTTCTGTGTCAAAAATCAATTCTGCGCTGATTGGATTCGTTCCAATCTGATGCGCAATATCGAAGAATTGATACAAACGATTTTCGGCAAACCGTATCAGGTCTCCTTTGAGTTTGAAACCGCCAAACAAGCGGAAAAAAAAACGGTGAAGACGGCAAAGTTGCCGGTGATTCCCTCTGTTCCGCGGCGGGAGTTGGTAGTGTGCGGAACAGTGCGGGAACTGCCGTCCGCTGCCCAAAAAACGTTTGCTTTCCACGCCGACTATCAACCGGCGTTTAGCCGGGCAACTGCGCCGGCAGCAGCGGCGAAAACAAAACCGCAGAAAACCGGCAGAACATTTGCGGCGTTGGAAACATTTGTTGAAGGACACTCGAACCGTTTGGCAGTTCGGGCGGCAGATTTAGCCGTCAATCATCCCGGAGAAATCAATCCCATTTACGTTCACGGCGGCACCAGTACGGGCAAGACGCATTTGTTGGAAGGAATTTGGTCTGCCGTCCGCCGCCGCAGCAGCGACGGGAAAATGCCGATGTATCTGTCCTGTGAACAATTTGTCTCGGCATTTCTCGATAGTATTCCGAAGGCGGGTTTTTCCCGCGACAAAGTGAACGACTTCCGCAGCAGGTTCAGGAGTATTTCCGTTTTCCTGCTGGACGATATTCAATATCTTGCCGGCAAAGGAGCGACGCAGTCGGAATTCTTGATTTTGTTCGACCAACTGCGGCAGAAAGGAGTCCAACTGGTCTTTACCGGCAACAAGCCGTTGAAAGAGTTGCAGGGGTTGCGCAGCGAAATTATCAGCCGGTTGGAATCCGGGATGGTCTGCGAAATTAAACAGCCGGAGCGGGAAACGGCGTACAAAATTCTTTGCAGCGAAGCGGCACGCCGAAAATTGCCGCTTGGAACGGATGTATGCCGAATGGCGGCATCCCGTCTGGGCAGTAATGCCCGGCAACTTATCGGAGCGTTGAACATTCTTCACGCTTCTTATCTTGCGACGGGTAAAATGCCGTCTTTGGAGCAAGCGGAGGAGTTGCTCGGTGACTTAATCCGCAACAATCAGCGGAACGTCCGGTTACCGGACATCGAGAAGGCCGTTTGCGAAACATTCGGTATTGCCGAAGAATCACTTCATTCCAAGAGCAGAGCGAAACAGATAGCGGCACCGCGGATGATTGCGATGTGGCTTGCCCGCAAGTTCACCCGGTCGGCACTGTCAGAAATCGGGCAGTATTTCGGCGGACGGTCGCACAGTACGGTGCTGACAGCACAGAAGAAGGTGGACCAATGGGTGGATGCCGCTCATCCGGTTCACGCCGACCGGCTTGTTTTGCCGATTTCCGAGGCGATACAGCGGATTGAGAACCAACTGCGTTAACATCAAGTAATTTGATACACCCCTGAATTCATTCCTGCGATGCGTACTGTGCTTTTCCTCTTGCTCGTTCTTTGTGCCGTCTCTCTCTTTGCCGATGAAGTAAAAATCGAAACGAAGCCGCTGATTTTGCCGACTTACGAAATCGGTGAAGCGGAATCGAATCCGATTTACTTCACCGGGCGCGTCTATCAGGGAGCGCAGGGGCATATCTATCCTTATCCGCTTTATGATGTTTTGACCGACAACAAGGTAGATAAGAAATACAACGCGGTGTATCTCGAAAACGAATTTATACAATTATGCGTGCTGCCGGAAATGGGCGGACGGATTCTTTCGGCAACCGACAAGACAAACAATTACGAATTCTTTTATCGGCAGCACGTCATCAAACCGGCGTTGATCGGAATGTTAGGGGCGTGGATGTCCGGCGGCGTGGAATGGAATATTCCGCATCATCACCGTCCCAGCAGTTTTATGCCGATAGACCATAAAACCGTTGAAAACCCGGACGGCAGCAAAACGGTTTGGGTCGGCGAAACCGAACTTCGGCACCGCTTGAAATGGTCGGTCGGTTTGACGCTGCATCCGAATTCCTCGCTGGTCGAGGCAAAGGTTAAAATTATCAATCGAACACCACTGATTCAATCGTTTCTCTACTGGGCGAATGTTTCCGTTCATTGCGATGAAAATTATCAGGTGATATTCCCACCGTCCATAGAGTTCGGAGTCGGTCATTCCAAAACGCAGTTCCGCCGCTGGAACATCGACAACGGTAAAGATATAAGTTGGTGGAAAAACTTCGATAGTCCGTCTTCGGTCTTCGCTTGGGACTTCGACAACGATTTTCTTGCCGGTTTTGACCACGCCAAACAGGCGGGAACGGTGCATTTTGCTAATCATCATATTGTCGGCGGCAAGAAATTCTTCCTCTGGGGCAATAATCCCGAATCGTTTATGTGGGAAAAAATGTTGACCGACAACGATGGGCAATACCTCGAATTGATGGTCGGGGCGTTTTCCGATAACCAGCCGGATTACAGTTGGATTGGTCCCGGTGAAGTCCGCGAGTTCGAGCAGTATTGGTATCCGATTCGCAGTATCAAAAGCGTGAAAAACGCTAACAAGCAGGCAGCGGTTAATCTGGAACGCACCTCACCGGATAAGGTGTTCATCGGTTTTAATACGACAACGGCATACAAAAACGCCAAGGTTGTTCTCCGATTGGGCGAGAAAAATTTGTACGAAAAGTCCATCGACATCGACCCGGCTCATCCGTCCACGCAGGAAATAGAGGTTCCCAAAACGACAGTAGATACCGAATTTTTCGTTGAACTTTTAACGGCAGACGGTAAAGAACTTGTTTCGTACCGTCCCGTTACGAAAAGTGAACCGGAGAAGGAATTGCCGAAGCCCGTTGAAACAACGAAGCCCGCCGCCGAATATCAGACGGTTGAAGAATTGTATTTGACCGGTCTGCGTTTGGAGCAATTTCA
>JAISJZ010000151.1 GCA_031261125.1 Planctomycetaceae bacterium
GTTGCAAACGTGCCAACAGCAGGGACGCAGCGTGATGGAGTTCTTGCAGGAATGCACCAAAAACTTTTTCGACAAAATCCCTGCACCTACATTACTAAAAGAAGCGTGAACGGATACGAAAATTGAAGGTTCCATTCGGGAGGTTCTAAAAATCTCCAAACAAGAGGAAAAAAAACTTTATCTTATGGTAAAAAATAGTTTTAAGAAGTTTCCTTTACAAGTTGATGTTTTCAAGGTACTGACGGGGACGTACCGATGTGAGCGTCAACGCCTCTTCGGCAGTTAACCATTTTCGGGCGATGAGCGTATCAACGGTTTGCCGCAGCGACATTGCCGCCCCGGCCAGCAGCGTCTCGTTCTGCGCTAGATACAGTTTGCCTTCCGTTGTCAGAACGACATCGCCGCCGATGGGGGCATTGTACCGTCCCGGTTTCATTCCCGTAAAAGAAGTGCTGTCGCTCACCAAAAACATTTTCTCTTTTTTGACACGGTAAATGACATCAAACACTTCTTTCGGCAGATGAAATCCGTCGCCGATGACGGAAGCCCATAAACGGTCTTGAGCCAACTGCGACCAAACCGGATTCGGGTGCCGGGCAAGCATCGCCGGAAGACCGTTGCCTAAATGTGTTGACAGTGTTGCACCGGCATCAACTGCCTCGATAATTTGTTCTGCCGCTGCTAATGTGTGTCCAACCGCAACTTTAATACCAAGTTGACAAACGGCGGCAATGAATCGGGTGCTGTTGTCCCATTCCGGCGACATCGTTAAAATACGAATCTTTCCGCCGGTTATGTCCTGCATCCGCCGTACCCAATCAATGTCCGGCTTCGTAATCCAGCGTTCATTATGCGCTCCGCGTGCGCCCGGCTGCGGCGAAATAAACGGACCTTCCAGATGCAAACCAAGAATTTCGGCTTCCGTTTCCGGGTTGTACCGTTCAGCGGTATTTGAAATAATTTTCGCCAGCGTTGCCGTTAGGTTCGGGTCGTTCGTTACCAGTGTCGGCAAAAAACCAACGGTACCTTCGTTCCGCAGTGAACGGCAGACCTTCTGCACATCTTCCGGCGACAGCGGCAGTTGGTTGAAATCGACACCGCCGTGTCCGTTCACTTGCAAATCAATCAAACCGAAGTTATTCACGTTTCATCTCTCCAACATTCTTGGTCGATGAACAGCGTACAGTTCGGATGCGTCCGCAGGATGCTTGCCGGACAAGACGGTGAAACGGGCTGTTCCATTGCGGTACGAACAGCGTTGTGTTTGCGTTTTCCCGGTACGGTACAAATCAAACATTCTCCCCGCATCAATGCCGGAATCGTCAGAGAAACCGCCCGCTTCGGCACGCCGTCAAGTGCGGAGAAACAGCCGTCGTTAACTTGCTGCTGCCGGCACGCTTCATCAAGGTCAACGATTTTCACCAACTTCGGGTCGTTAAAGTCCGCAATCGGCGGGTCGTTGAACGCAATATGACCGTTTTCACCGATACCGAGGCAGACGACATCAATCGGGGCAGCGGCGAGTTTTTCGGAGTATTCTTTGCAAAGTTTTTCGGGGTCGATGCCGTTGAGCAGATGAATTTCGGCAAACGGCAGTTTGCTGAAAATACGGTCGCGCAGATACCGGGTGAAACGCTGCGGGGCATTTGCCGGCAAGCCGATGTATTCGTCCATATGAAAGGCAATGACCCGCATCCAATCAACGCCCGGTGCCGTAACTAGTGCCGCTAATGTTTCATTTTGACTTGGGGCGGCGGCGAAGACCATCCTTACACGTTTTTTCTTTTCTAATGCGTTCCGCACCGCCGCAGCGGCAGCGTTTCCTGCGACTTGTCCGGCTAAAAAACGGTTCGGATGGACATTCAGCGTTGCATTGTCGAATCGTAAAATCATCTGTCAGATAACGGTCAACGGACTATATTACAAAATTTAATAACGTTTTTTACCATATTTTGCAGATAAGTCAATCATTGCAGCGGCGGCAACTTTTTGCTTGCATTTTGAAAAGTTTATGCTACAAAGGTTCTTTTGCACCGTTATTCCTGTGGGAGAGACCGCAATGCAGAACACCGTTAGATGCCCGAAGTGCAATGCCGAAATTGATGTTGAAGCGATTCTTGGTCAGCAAATCGAAGAAAAATACAAACGGCAGTTTCAGCAGCAGATTTCCTCTTTGGAAAAGGATTACGAAACGAAAAAACTCGCTCTGACGGGGCGGGAACAGGCATTGAAAGAGCAAAGTGAAGCCGTTTCACAGGAAGTTGAACGAAGGACGCAGACGGAACTTGCCAAACAACGCAAAGCGTTGGAAGAGAAAGCGTTAGCAAGGGCGAAATCTGAATTGGAAGTTGAATTGACGGCGGCAAAAGAACAAGCGGCGGAATCGGCGCAGCAACTCAAAGCATTGAAAGAGACGCAACTCGCCAATGAGCGGTTAAAACGGCAGTTAGAATCGCAGCGGGCAGATATTGAATTGGAGTTTGAAAAGAAGGCACAGGTCATTGAAGAAGACCAGCGAAGGAAATTTTTGGCAACGCTGAACGCAGAGCGGGAGGAAATTGCCAAGCGGGAATCAGAAAAGAATGAAGAGCGGGTAGCGGAACTGGAGAAACAGTTGTCGGATGCCCGCAAAGCAGCCGAAGATGCTGTCCGAAAAGCGGAACAGCGGTCGCAGCAACTTCAAGGCGAGATTCAGGAGTTGAACATCGAGAACTTTTTGAAGGCGGCGTTTCCGTTTGACCAAGTATATGAAGTCAAGAAAGGAACATACGGAGCAGATGTTATACAAATTGTCCGTAATTCCATCGGCAAGGAAGCCGGAACGATAATGTACGAAAGTAAGAACACGCAGTCCTTCGGAGGCGATTGGATTGACAAGATGAAAGCCGAGGCGGCAGATGCTAACGCTTCGATGCTGGTTCTTATCACCAAAGCAATGCCGAAAGGAACAGAACATACGGAGTTTATCGACGGCGTGTGGGTGTGTCCGTACAAGGAATTTCAGGGAACAGCGCAGGTGCTGCGGGAATCGCTTATCAAAGTGAGCGAGGCATACGCTTCGCAAACCAACAAGGAAGACAAAGTACACCGTTTGTACGACTATCTGACGAACGGGCGGTTCGCCGACCAAATCAAAGCGGTGATTAGCGGTTTTAATGACCTGCGGGACGGATATGAGAAAGAAAAAACGGCGATGCAAAAGATTTGGAAAAAACGGGATTCCCAACTTGAAATGATGGTTAAAAACACGACGGATTTCATCACGCAGATTCAAATCATCGGAGGGGCGGATATTCCGCAACTCGCTTCACCGGAAGGTGAATTGCTAACGCTGACAAATGATTAACATTATTTTTTTCATTGTGTTGTTATGCGGTACCGTTCAGGCAAACGTTCTCGAAATCGGTACCGGCAAACCGTTTCAGAAAATTGAAGAAGCACTAAAAGTTGCCGAAGAAGGCGATACGCTCGTCATTCATCCGCATTCCGACGGTTCGCCGTACCGGCAGCCGGCTCTGCTCGTTCGGACATCGAAAATAACAATCCGCTCTGCAACGCCGGACAAACCGGTCGTGCTTGACGGTACCGGCTTCGAGTATTCCGGTCGCGGTTTAGTACCGCGGGCAATCATTCAGTTTGACCCCGACGCTGACGGATGCACCGTTGAAGGATTAACGCTCATCAATGCCCGAAACAAAAGTTTCAACGGGGCTGGTGTCCGCATCAATCAGGCAAACAACATTACTGTCCGCCGATGCGTGATACAGCATAATGATATGGGTATAATGAGCAACGGTAAAGTTGCTGACAACAGCGGTGCGGAACAGATGATTGAATTCTGCACCGTTGCCGACAACGGAACGAAGGAAGACCCCGGTTATAATCATAATCTTTATCTTGGCGGCACGAGCGCGACAGTGAAGGACTGCACGATTGCCCGGTCAGTTACCGGCCACAATTTGAAAAGCAGAGCACACCGGAACCGTATCATTCATAACCGGATTGAACATTCGGCAAACCGGGAATTAGATATTGTCGATGAAAAAGGCAACACAGATGTCCCGGACAGCGACTGCTTCGTTATTGACAATGTGATTGTGAAAGACCCGAAGTGTACCGGCAACCGGGCGGTGATTCATTTCGGTTTTGACGGCAACGCCCGGCGCGACGGAACACTTCGGCTGACCGGCAACACGATTATTACGCCGTTCATTTCACCGGTTGCCGACGTGAACGACGGACACGGGGCGGAGTTTATTAACAACAAGATTGACGATAACGGGACGGGACAAAAGGGCGTGCTGGTGTTGTTCCATAGCCGCAAAATGATATTAAGCGGCAAGGACAATGTTGTGCCGAAACGGTTCGGAATACGGTACACGGACAGCGATGAATTACTGCCGCTCGTATGGAAATGATTAGCCGCACTACCGTTTCGGAACCATAATCGTTGCTGTCTGCATTGCCGCCGGCCGTTTGTCGTTCGACTCAATCAGCCGCTCTTCCGGTTTCGGACTTTTTGCATCAATGCTGGCATCCGTTTGCCTTACGGCGGCACTGTAACCGACTTGCTGGATACCGTTTTGTTCCCATTCGGTCTTCGCCATCAGTTCGTCTTGATTGATTTTTCCCGGCAGATAAGCGGCAACTTGCGAACTCACGACGGACGACCCTTTGGAAGGAATGTACCGGACAATCAGCGAGATTTTTTTCGCTTTGCCGTCGGGTCCTTCGGAGTCCCACGGCACCCAAAGGTTGTAGGAATGTCCGAGTTTGGACTTCGAGTAGTTCCGTTTCAAGTCCTTTTCGGTGAAGACAAAACTGCGTGTCGGGGCATTGTCATCAATTTTGCGTCCGTCTTCGTCATACGCATAAACAACAACGGTGCCTTTGACTTTGACGGGATTCTTTGCGGCAGCATCGTAGAAATAGACGCGTCCGCCGAATCCCCGCTGGGCGGGCTTATCACTGTCGTGCTTGACAGCAGGTTCCCAGGCGGCGATGGCTTTCGCCGCCGGTCCGGCAGGTTTCAACGCCGAAAGGTCAGGTGTCTTCGCTTTGAACGAAGAGCAGCCGGTAAGTAATGTTAAAACAATAAGGAATGTTAAGCGTTTCATTGGTAGTTGATAATTGATTGATATAAACACCGGCGGCATAGCCGCCCGGTAAATGCCTTACTTCGTTTCCGGTGCTAATGTCGGTACCGGCAGCAACGGTCTCACCTTTTCGTCCTTCGGCAAAAGTTTTTCATCGACAATCACTTCGCCGGCGTGAATCATCGGTACCCCCTGCGTGTCAACATAGTCGCCGCGAATCTGCATCTTGCTGTTGCCGGTCATCCGCACGACATCGCTAATGCACCAGTGCATCCGCGACGCTTCCTGCTGCCGGATAATGGCTTCGTCCGTTTCGTTGCGGATAATCGTCGGCGTTAAAACAATCAACAGTTCCGAACGGGTGCAATAATTCGATTTGTACTGGAAGAAATTCTTCACCACCGGTATCTTGTTCAGGTATGGAACACTCCGCTCTACCGATTCTTTCTCTTCAGTAATCAAACCGGCAAAAACAATCGTTTCATTATCGTTCGCACTGACCACCGTTTGAGCATTGGTAATGTCAATCTTCGGCGAGTTAATCACTTGACCGCCGGAAACACTAATCGGAACACCGTCGCTGTTCGCACCGACCCGCGACTTCTCAACATAGACCGACATTACAATTCTACCGTCCGGCGTAATCCGCGGCGTAACATCAAGAATCGTTCCGACTTCCCGATATTGCACCTGTGAATTGGTATTGCCGCTATAAGAGCCGGAATCAACTGCCGAAACATACGGGACATCTTGTCCGACTTTCACCGTTGCCCGATTGTTGTGCATCGTCGTTAAATGCGGTCTGCTTAACACCCGCAGTTTGCCGTGTTCTTCCAATGCACGGACGAGAACGCTTACCGATTCGCTGGATGCCGCAAATGTAAAACCGCCGACACCGCTACGGGAACTGATACGTCCGGTTCCCAAACTCGTAATGCCCTGTGTTCCGACGTTACCGGAATTGACGTTGCCGAGCGGCAGTCCCTGCGTCGGGTCGCCGAACAGGAAGCCTGGTACCGGCGTACCGTTGCTTAAAACACTTCTGTCAAACAACAGAGAATCCTGCAAACCGATTTCGATGCCTTCTTCCCTGTTGCCCGTCAAACGGACTTCAGCGATTAGCACTTGGATACCGACCATCAGTTGCCGCTCATCCAATTCTTTCACGATATTTTTAATCTGTTCGTAGAATTGCGGCGTGGTGCTGATGATTAACGAGTTGCTGATAATTTCAGGAACGACAATCACTTCTTTGCGGTACTGTTCGGCAGGACTTTGCGGGTAATAGGTAGCACTGTTCTGAATTTCCAGTTGCCGTTCCTGTTGAACGTAATTTTGGACTGTTGTTGCAATATCGTCCGCTTTCGTGTTGATAAGTTTCATCACCATTACTTTGCGGTTATTCATATTGTCTTCATCAAGGCGGATAAGCAACGCTTCGACCACTGCCATATCGCCGGCACTGCCGCAAGCGATGATGCTGTTTGTCCGTGTATCGGCTTGGAACCGGACGGAAACCAGTGTGCTTTCGCCTTCTTCAATGCCCGGTCGTACTGTGGCAATTTGCGAGGCACTCTGTGCGCCTCCGCCGAAACCGCCGCCGGTTGATGCTGTTTGAGCAAACAGGTTCGTCAGCGTTGTTGTCAAGGTTGACGCATCGCCGTTGACCAGTGTGAAAACCTTAATTTGCGCTTCCGCTGTCGGCAGTTTATCAAGTTCTTTGATAATCGCTTCAATCAGCGGCATACAATCCGCCGGTGCCGAAACGATGAGCGTATTGCTGCGGGTATCTGCGGTGATGCTGACATCGTACAGCACGTTTGCCCGAAGTTGATTGCCTTGAGCGTCAATGGTACTCAAGGCAAGGTCGTGTCCCCGTGTGCCGGAAGAGGAACTTGCCCCTCCTCCCCCAAAACCGCCGGTACCGGTCGTTCCTGTTCCGCGAATAGCATTTTGCAGCGTTGTTGCCAACTCCGATGCCATTGCATTTTTCAACGGAAACGTTTTGACAACGTTCAGCGCATCGCTTCCGGCAGTGTCCAGTTTCGTAACCATCGCTGTTATTTCCGCCAAGTCCCGCGGACTTGCCTGAACGATTAACGAATTCGTCCGGTAATCGCTCACAACGAAAACCTTCGGTTCCAAACCCTGATTTTGCCGGGTCGTGTTGTTATAAAAATTCGTGATGGTAGTCGTCAGTGTATCGGAAGACGCATTTTTCAGCCGAAAAATTTTGAACTGCGTATCCGGGTCAACCGGTCGGTCAAGTTTGGCGATGAGTTCCTTCGCCGTGTCCAATGATTCCTGTTTTCCGATGAGTAAAATCGTGTTCGGTTTGACCAGCGGTATCATCGTTAAACTTCCGCGGCGGGCAAGATACACTTGGGAATATAACTGCTGTACCATTGTTCCGACGCGGTACGCATCGGCGTGTTTCAGTTCAACCAGTTGAATGAGCGGTTCGTGTTCAAGCGACATTGATTCGAGTTGCTTAATCATCGCTTGAATGGCAGCAACGTCCTTCGGATTCCCGCGGATAACCATTGTGTCGAGACCGTCAATAATGTCGATTTGTACCGGACCGACAACGGCACCGCCCGCCGTTTCATTAGGAGCCGGCAACTGTGCTGCCGGATTAGGTTGATTTTGTGCTACTTTCGGATTAACCGCCGCTCTCTGCGTTTGCACATTGAGAACCTGCGCTGCTTGTTTCACCGAAGCGATGTTCGCCCGCTGGACCGGTACAAATTCCGCCGAATCTTTGGAGTCGAGCAACTGCACAATTTCCAGGCAACTGCTGCACATCACTCTTGTTCCGGCAACGGTAATGACACCGCCCTTGCGGTCGATGAATAAATCCAATGCGGTACCGTCTTTGACAGGCAGCCGGTA
>JAISJZ010000114.1 GCA_031261125.1 Planctomycetaceae bacterium
GTTTCGGCGGAAATAAAGTTCGGCTGCATCGGAAATAACAAAAAATTGACACTGATAAAATGGAAAACTCCATTATCCTATCAATTCCAAAAATTATGGCAAGTTATTAGAGGTTGCCTTATTTCACTGAAAGGTAAGGAAAGGTAAACGGCGCAGTATTTTAACACAAAGAACGCAATGGTAAAATGGTGTTCACATAAAGACCGCCGCTGACCTTTGGAGAATACAGTGAAACGCTACCTTTTTTTTGCTGCTTTATTTTTCGTTCTGACAACTGCCGTTTTTTCTGCGGAAACGGTCCGCGTTGGGAGCCGCAGTGTTTCTGGAACACGGGGGGTTCCGCAAATCCTTGTTGACGGTCAGCCCGTCCGCAGCCGAATGTTCTTCGGTAATCCCGGTTCGCTGCCGATTGCTATCGGAACCGAAGCGAAGCGGTACTCGTTTGACTTCCAACCCGTCGAAAGCGAACCGAAAACGGCAACAATGCACATTCGTCTTGATGCCAAACCGCAGACCGTTCTGTTCGACGATATTCTCCTCGAAGAATTGGATGCTGACGGTAAAACACAGCGGAACGTGTTCGGCACCTGTAAATTTGACAACGGACAGGATGATTTCAAAAAGGAATGGACGTTTTATCCGCAGGGGACGGCAAACACAACCGGCACTGTTTCCGTTGAATCAACCGGCGGCATTGCTCATTCCGGTGCGTTGAAGATTCAAATCACCGCCCCAAAAGACGGCAATTATCCTGACTTTCACGTTTTCCATTTTGCAAATCTTGCGTTAGACCAAACGAAAAAGTACCGATTAACCTTTTGGGCGAAAAGTGATACGGAAACAAAACTGCGGCTAGCGTTTTACCGCCCCGGTACGCATTTTGTTTTTCTCGGCGGTATCGGACACGACTTTTTCAAGAGTCAAATCGAATTGGCGGGCAAAGCCGGTGCACCGTTCGTTTCGTTTTCCATCGGCTTACCGTGGGCAGAACCGGGAAAAGAGAACAACTTCGATTCCGTTGATGAGGCGTGCAAACGAGTGTTGGCGGCAAATCCCGATGCGCTGCTCATTCCCAGAATTCCGACGGACCCGCCGACGTGGTGGGTCGAAGCGAATCCCGATGATGTGATTACCTGGAGAGGAACGCCGCACGAAGCCCGTAAGGTTGCCGCTGTTTCATCGCTCAAATACCGCAAAGAGGCGGCAGAACGGCTCGATGTACTGGTGCGGCATCTCGAAGAAACATTTCCGAAGAACATCGCCGGTTATCATCCTTGCGGTCAAAACACCGGCGAATGGTTCTATCAGGATTCGTGGGGTCCCGCTCTGAACGGTTATGCCGAAGCCGATGGAACGGCGTGGAACTTTTGGCAGCAAAAACGAAATATCGTCCCTCGTCCGGTTCCTTCACCGGAATTGCGGTTGTCGAAAACCGGCGGTGTGTTCCGTGATGTTGCCGTGGAAAAAGAACAGCAAGCCATCCTCGATTTTGCGGGATTTCAACAAGAAATGATGGCGGATACCGTGCTGACATTCGCAAAGACCGTTCGGGAAGCGTCGAAAGGCAAACATCTTGTTGTGTTCTTTTACGGTTACGGATTTGAATTCGGTGCCTTGCAAACGGGACCGGCAACATCAGGACATTATGCTTTACGGAAAGTGCTGGCAAGTCCCGATATGGATATTTTGTGTTCGCCGATTTCGTATTTCGACCGGCAAAAAGGCGGCAGCGCACCGGCAATGTCCGCAGCGGAAAGCGTGGCACTTGCCGGAAAACTTTGGCTGTACGAAGACGATACGAGAACGCATTTGACCCCACGACCGTTCACGTTTCCCGGCGGTGAAGTTGGTGCCGATACACAGGGCGAAACAGTGCAACTGCTGCTCCGCAACACCGGCGAATGTGCTGTCCGTAATTTCGGAACGTGGTGGATGGATTTGGGAACCGCTGCGTGGTTTGATGACCCCGTCCTTTGGGAACAAATGAAAAAATTGGAAACGCTGGATAAATTGTTTCTCGGCAAACCGCAGATATTTGAACCGGAAGTTGCCGTCTTCCTCGACGAAAAAAGTATGCTTGCCGTTGCCGCCGGCGGACAAACCGTGTCGATTCCGGCAGTGTATAAAATCCGGGAATCGCTTGCCCGAATGGGTACGCCTTACGGTCAATATCTGCTCGACGATTTTCTGAACGGCAAAGTGAAAACGAAGTTGAATGTCTTTGCAAACGCTTGGCTGTTGTCGAAGGAGCAGCGGAAACAGTTGAAAGAAAAAGCGGAAGCAAGCGGTACGGTGAATATCTGGTGTTATGCACCGGGTTTTCTGGATGCCGAAAAAGGCGGTGCCATAGAAAATGTCGAAGAGTTAACCGGTTTCAAAGTAAGACCGATTGAAAACGTCAACGCTTGGGCAGAACCAACGGAGTACGGCAAACAACTCGGACTGCAAACCGGTTTCGGTATAAAACAGCCGGTTAAACCGCTCTTTACCGTTACAGATACAAAGCCGGACGAAGTGTTGGCGGCTTATCCCGACGGTTCGCCAGCGGCGGTTATCTGTGCATCGGTGAACGGTTCAACGTCGATTTTCGCGGGAGTTCCCGGCGTGAATTCGCAACTGCTTCGGCTTGCTGCCCGAAAAGCAAAGGTTCATCTTTTCACGGAACAGGATTGCAATGTTTATGCAAACGGCAATGCTGTTGTGCTGCACGGTGCCGCCGACAGCGGCATTGATGTTCATTTCAAGCAATCCGGCAAAATCGTTGATTTGTTGAGCGACAAAACGCTCGGCAATGATTCCAAAATAACGGTACCGTTGAAACTGGGCGAAACAAAAATTATCCTCATTCCATCGGAATAGCACCGGCAAGAAGTTCAGCAACCCGAACGCAGAAATTTTCGTTCATCACAAGCACTTCGCCGCGGGCAAGAAGACGACCATTAATGAAAATATCGACCGATTCGCCCGCCAATTTGTCCAGCGGCACAACCGAACCTTTGCGGAGTTTCAGAATATCCTCCAGGTACATATTCGTCCGCCCCAATTCAATTTTGACATCTAACTCAACTTCGCTGATTTGGTCAAGCGTAGCGTGTTCCGTGCCGGGAACCGTACCGCCAAACTCAGGATACTGAAACTCGATAATTTCCGCCGGTAAATCCAACGGCATCGCTGCAACAGAACGAAGTGTTTCGTCGGCGTGTTTCAACAGATAATCGACATCGCCGCGGAGAAGTCCGTTTTCATCTTCCTCGTTGGCATCGAAATCGGCAACCGGTGCGGCTGGTACCGCAACCCGCACTTGCGGTGCTTGGGCTAACGGCGGGACTGCCGATTCACGAACGGAAATCGGCGGTTCCGGTTTTTTCGGTTCCGGTTTGGGCGCACTGCCCCCGCCCAACAACGCATCGAGTTCCGCTTGACTTAATGTACTGGACGAAGACGGCGGCGGTTCCTCTTTTTTCGGTTCAAGCGGCAGAACAGAATCCGTCGGACCGGCAGCAAACAGCGCATCGAGTTCACTTTGGCTGATAGTAACATTGTCGCCGGAAGCAACAGGCGCAGGTTCAACGGCAGGGGTTGACGGTGCCACACCGCCGCCCATTCCGCCTAACAAGCGTTCAATCTCATTCTGGTCTAATGCCTTATCTTCGGACATCG
>JAISJZ010000063.1 GCA_031261125.1 Planctomycetaceae bacterium
ATCAGCCGTCAGGACGGAAAAAACAAATCCTCATTCCCGCAATGTTTTAAGAAAAAAACTCGCAAATCTGCCGCGTAAAAAAAACTTCCTATAAAGTTATGAGTTGTTAGAGGTTCCCAATATATTATTGATGCTGATTTGTATGAGTTGCTTTTTAATATAATACCTTTGGAAATGCGGTAATAAAGTATCTATTCCACGAACAGCATCTTTTGTTGGGAGTCATTTTAGCCGATGAGGGGTTAGAAGTTAAACCCGTTTCACACAGTTCAATCCTGCCTATTGAATTTTTTACAAAATAAGATAGGATGTCAGAATGGGTGAGCCGAAAGAATCAAAACCAAAAAAATCGAAACCCGACAATATTCACGATGCCTTTGTGAAATCGTTTTTTAGCAGGGCGGTTGTATTGCTTGGATGCGGCATTTTTTGTGCCATTTAATCGAAAATAAAATCCCCGCCCAATTTTTATGCTCCCGTGGTCAAGCCGCCGAAAGTGCGCTTGCGCTTCGCAAAATCGTCCAACGCCTGATTCAACAACTCAATACTGAATTCGGGCCAGCACTTTTCCGTTACCCAAATTTCAGAATACGATAACTGCCAAAGTAAATAATTGCTTAACCGCAATTCGCCGGCAGTGCGGATAAGTAAATCAGGGTCGCTCATTCCAGCGGTGTAAAGATGCCGCGAAATACACGGTTCGTCAATTTCCTCCGGCGTAATTCCCTGCCGGATAATGTTTTTTACCGCATCGGTAATTTCGCTGCGGGAACCGTAATTGATGGCCAAACACAAATTCAAACCGGTATTGCCTGCCGACATCGAAACGCTCCTGTCCATCTCGGCAAGCACTTCCGGCGGAATACCGTCCCGCCGTCCAATGATTGATAACCGGATATTGTTCTTCATAATCGTTTGCCTCTCTTCAACAATATAAATCTGAAGAAGTCCCATCAGAAAATCAAGTTCTGTTTTCGGACGCTTCCAATTTTCACTCGACAAACAGTACAGCGTCAGTTGTTCGATGCCGCGGCGTGAACATTCCTCGGTGATTTCCCCGACTTTCTTCACGCCTTGCTGATGTCCTTCGTTTCTCGGCAAACCCTGCCGCTGCGCCCAGCGTCCGTTGCCGTCCATTATGATGGCTATGTGCATTGTGTGTTCCAGTTTTTGCAAAGGATGAACGTTTCATTGTCCGTTAAAGCGGCACCGGCACAGAGTTTTTCGATAACGGTCTGCCAAAGTTGTTCCCTGAACGCATCAAAAAATTGTTTGCTGCGCCGCCGGACAAATTCTTCCTGTATGCTGCGAAAGAACTTCGCCGCGCTGCCGGAGATGCCTTCCGTTCCGAAACCCAATGCCGCTTCGCCGACCGCTGCCGGTAATAACGCATCTGTTACCATCGGTCCGATGATATGTGAACCGAACACCACACCGCCGCCCGCCAAGGTCAACGTAATGACCGGTCGGCACACCGTTGCCGCATTATCGAGATACCGCAGCATCAACGCTGATTTGGGATTCTCCGCCGACCAGTCCGTCAAGTGCTGCCGCAAGACGCTGCGAAAATCATCACTAACCGGTTCCAGCGAATTGAGAATGGCAAGCGAACGTTCAATGATGTTGCTTCGCTGTTCGCCGCCGACCCATTCATCAATTTCGCGTTTCAATACCGGATTATCCGTCGCGGCTAATTTTTCCAGCCGCTGAATGACACTGCCGGCAAGGTCAATCACTGCCCGTTGTTCGAGCGTTTGAAAATTGTCCAACGTTGCTTCCGCTGCTGCCGATATTTTGGCACCGAACACGTTTGCCGCTACATAAGCGGACAATTTCCGAATCGGCACCGTCAAGGTTTTGCTGACCGTATGATAAACTCCGTTGATTTTCTGCGACCAGTTTGGTCGTTCCGAATTCCACCACGTTCGGAGTTCTTCGGTCAATACCGTTGCCGGCAAAGCGGGCCACTCAACGACCGCATCTTCGTTTTTCTCTAATGTTTGCAGCGCATCGCCGAACCGTTCCGCCGTTTGCCCAATTGTTTTCAGGTAGGACGGCAAACCGCTGTCAGGGTTGTTAATGACATTCAACGCACCAAGCAGCGTTTGCGATTTGACCGCGTCAAAGTGCAGTGCCGACATCAGTTGTACCAAATTGACCTCGTCAAATTGCCCCCGTTTGTATTCATAAAACGGCAATGTCCGTTGCGCGGCTTTTTCCTTATCGAACGGGGCAACGAATACGGCGAACGGGTTCGTATGCGTTTCATTGCAGAACTGCGATAACCACTGCGGCAGTTGCTCCGCATCGTTCTTCAAATCGAACATATTGAACAAGACAATGACCGGTTTGTCTGCCGCACTTGCTTCCCGGAAGAATTGCCGGACGGCAGCATCGTTGTACTTCTGTTCCGTTAAGACAGCAATGATAACATCGGCGGCATTGCGGATTGCCTTTGCCCGTTCCCAGTTGACTTCGCGGTCTGAATCAATGTCCGGTGTGTCGAGCAGCAGCAGATTGTCGGGGACGGTTGGTACTTCTTTCCAATAGAGAAAATTTGCGGTATCTTCTTTCAGCGGTTGGTCGGCATTTTCCCACGGGATTAACTTAAAAGATTCAAAGTAGGGCGGGGCAAGTTCCGCCGCTAAACTTCCGGCGCAGACCGGATGTTTTGTCCCGCTTGCCCGGTAGTCAACGGCACTGACGGATTCACCGGCAATATGATTGAAGAGCAGTGATTTGCCGGTATTTGTGCCGCCGGCGAGCGCAACAATCAGGTATTGTTTGTTAAGCAGTTGCGGAACGAGTTTATCTTTCAGCAAGGCGTACCATTGCTGCTGTTCCGGCGGCGGTACGCCGAACGGTTCGACCGTTTCCCGCAAACGGTTAAGCAAACGGTCAAGTTCAAAAACGGATTGAATAAGTTGTTGAAACTGCATTGCGGCATTATATCATATCCATTACCGCTCTTCAAACACCGCGTCAGGAACGACGCTGCGGTACCACACCTTCCAGCGGTTGATAATGTTAATCCGTTTTTCCAAATCCTCCGGCAATTTTTCGTTTTTCGGAATCCTCGCTAATCGGCATAACGCATCCAACGCCGCCTGCGCCACAGCGGGGTCGGGGTCGGTCAACGCATATATCAACGGCAGCGCATTAGACACCTCGCCGCTCTTGCCGAATATCTGAACCGCTGCCAAACGCCGCTCCGGCTGCTCGTGTCCCACCAACGCCTTCATTTTCAACTTGTTCTTCCGCAGCAATTTTTCCACTTCGTCCGCCGGTAATTGAGCCAACTGTTTCAATGCCGCGTCATCCGTTTTTTCAAGGTCTTCCAACTTCTCCGCCAGAGCAGCCGTATCGCCGATTTCCGACAGCGACACGATTTTACCGTCCTGCACTTTAATATCATCCGTCAACAATTTCGGCAGTCCGCGACCGCCAAGCATATTACCGCCGCCGTACCGGTTCGGCAAAACAATCTTTTCAAATGTTTTATTCGTTGAACGCAGCAGGAACAGTACAGCATAAGCGGTATCGACCTGCGCCCCGGTTTGTCCCTGCCACGAACCGTCCTCTTTTTGATTTTTCAACAGGAACTCCGCCGTTTTGTCGTACCAAGGCGGTGATTCGTGAAATTTGTTTTCCGCTAATTCCCGAAATGCCGCATAACGTTCAAACGCATACAGATAGTAAAAATAGTATTCCGTTGATGATGTTATCGGGAAAAAATGACTTTCCAGCCAAACGTTGCCGCGTTTCTGTGCTGCTTCAAAACGGGACTTGGAAACCGTGAAGCGTCCTTCCGATTCGTCTTGGTTCTCCTGAAATTCCTGAAATGCCTCGTGAATTTTATCTCCGTCGGCTTTGGGGACATTATTGCCGTTGTAGCGGAACAAATCGCGGCAAACGTAAACGCTTGCCATTCCGGCAGCGGTCATCGACAGCCGTTCGCCGCTGCGGTTAATGGTATTCCAGTCCTGCGAAATTGTCGTTTGATAGGCAAACGCGCCGGATTGAGGGTTTTGCGCAACCATTAACCATTGAGCAGCACGGTTGATAATGCTGTTAGAAACGTTGATGTCCAGTTGCCGAAGCGTCCACATTGCCATTACGCCGTACTGCGTCATCGACATATCGCCGCTTGGATACGCATCAGCGGTTCCCGATGTCAGGTACGTCCACGCTCCGTCTTTGCGCTGATTTTTATACAGAAAGTTGCCGAACGCTTCCAATTCCCGCCGGTACTTGTCGGGACCGAAATCACCGAGAAACAGCACGATAATACCGGCAGTGTAAATATGATTGTCAATAGTAACGGAACCGTCGGGAGCGATTGTCTTTTGAATATCTTTAATCGTTGCCAGAACAAACGGATGATTTTCATTGGCACCGGCTTTCATTATTGCCATTGCGGCTAATGCTCTTCCGCCGAGCCGGTTTTCGGCGGACGCGTTCTTTTTCAGATATCCAACAGCGTTATCGACTGCCTGCTGCACTTCGGGACTTTTCGGCGATAGACCGGCTGCGGGTAACGAACAATGAACAATGAATAACGAATAATAAACGGCAGACAGCAAATAGAGTATCTTATAATTTGACATCGTTAAAGTCCTTCAGAAATGGTACTCCCTACATTTTAGGAAACTTGTTATAGGGGGCTTCTAAAAACTATCTTTTACC
>JAISJZ010000075.1 GCA_031261125.1 Planctomycetaceae bacterium
CTCCCGGACGCCGATGAGCGATGAAGATTGGCAAAACAAACTTGCCGAAACAACGAAAGAATTCGCCGCCGGTGTTTTCACGCCGCAAACGTGGAACGAATTCAAAACCCAAATTCACTATCACGCCGGAGACATCAGCGATACGGAATCGTTTCAAACACTCAAACAGCGTTTGGAACAACTCGAAGGAAACACTGATTCCGACCGATTGTACTACCTTTCGACTGCTCCGAAATTTTACGCTGAAGCAGCAGAACAACTCGGTAAAGCGGGACTCGCCGTTGAAGCACCGGGGCATTCCCGCCGGCTCGTGATTGAAAAGCCGTTCGGTACCGACGGTGCGTCCGCTGATGCGCTGAACGAAGTCGTTCACCGTCATTTTCAGGAATCGCAAATCTACCGGATTGACCATTATCTCGGTAAAGAAACGGTCAACAACGTTCTCGTTCTTCGGTTTGCCAATGCGATATTTGAACCGATATGGAACCGGAATTACATCGAGAACATTCAAATCACCGCCAACGAAGATGTTCTCGTCGGTCGGCGTGCGCCGTACTATGAAACCGCCGGTGTTCTGCGGGATATGTTTCAAAATCACCTGCTGCAAATCCTGACGTTCGCCGCGATGGAACCGCCGGCAAATTTCGATGCCAAAGCGGTGCGGGACGAAAAAGTCAAGGTGCTGCAATCTATCCGTCCGATGACAACGGACGAAGTTTTACAAAACACCGTCCGCGGTCAATACCGCTCGTACCGGGACGAACAAGGCGTTGCAGCAAACAGTTCAACGGCAACTTATGCGGCAGTGAAACTGATGATTGATAATTGGCGTTGGAAAGGCGTGCCGATGTTCCTGCGCAGCGGTAAAGGGATGAGTTGCCGGTCAACGCAAATCGTGATTCAATTCCGCCGTCCGCCGCATTTATTGTTTAATAAACCGGCGGCACAGCCGGCGGCTCTTTCGAGTGTTCCGGGCAACCGGTTGTTGATTCAGATTCAGCCCGCAGAAGGAATTCAACTCTATTTTATGACGAAAGTTCCCGATACAGAAATGAACATTCAGCAGACGGAGTTGACGTTCAACTTTCAAAAGAGTTTTCGCGGAACAATGCCGGACTCATATCAGCGTTTGCTGCTCGATGCGCTCCACGGCGATGCGTCGCTGTTTGCCCGGAGCGATGAAGTGGCGGCAGCGTGGAACATTATCGACCCGATACAGAAGACGTGGGACAGCGGCGCGGTGAGCGAACCGGATTTTTACGAACTCGGTTCGTTCGGACCTGTCCGCTCGCATCAATGGATTGCCGGTTTCGGACAAGAATGGTTCGACCTGTGTCCGGTTGTTTAACCGCCGTTCCAGTTCAATTTGTTCCGCAGCGTTCGGTAATAACTGTATCCGGGTACGTCCAATAACTTGAATGTCTGCGCCGCCCGCGTAATGCGGACAGTGTCTTCCGGCTTGACTTCGGCAATTTCAACGCCGTCAATAATCAGCACCGCTGATTGGTGTGTCTTCAATTCAAACGTTCTATCCGGCGATTCCACCAGCGGACGATTACTCAACGTGTGCGGACTGACCGGACTAATCACAACCGCATCAATGTCTTTGCGGAGTATGGGACCGCCGGCAGACAAGTTATGTCCTGTCGAACCGACCGGCGTAGAAAGAATCAAACCGTCGCAGCGGTATGTTGTTATCCGTTCGCCGTCAATGAATAAATCAATCGCTGTTAATCGGGACGATGAATTGCTCTGCAAATAAATTTCGTTGACAACGAGGTATGTTAGCCGGCAGGGGGTTACCCCTGCCAGTTCCGCCGCTAATAATAAATGTTCAACCGCCGGTAATTCAGTCCGTCCGCTTGCCGAACGGCAGGACAAATCTTTTAAGAACGAAATCAATTCATCCACTTGAATCGTCGAAAGAAAACTTAACGTTCCCAGATGAACGGCAAGGACAGGAATCTGATTTTGACCGAGTTGAGCAACAGCACGCAGAATCGAACCGTCGCCGCCGAAGACGATTGCCAAGTCCGCTTCGGTCTGTGAAACATTTTCTTTACCGTAAAAATCGGCAGCGGCGATTTGTCCGATGCGTTCCAATTCGGGGCGCAGCACTGCCGCCGTTTCCAAAACACCCTTGCGGGTTCCGTTACCGAGTAATATGAATTTCATCGGGTTGCCGTAATAATCCGGTTAAGTCCGGCATTGTCGTTAATGATACGGACATTGTGCCAGTTGTTTAACATTTTTTCAACTGCCGGTAATAGGAACGGACTGCCTTCGATAAACAACGCCCCGCCGGAATTTAACTTCTCTTTTGCCTGAACGATAATCCGTTCGATGACTTCCGTTCCCGTTTCACCGGACAGCAGCGCAAGTTGCGGTTCGTAATTTTTCACATCAACAGGCAGAGCATCGTACTGTGCTTTACTCACATACGGCGGATTACTCAAAATCAAATCAAACGTTCCGTTCACGTTCGTTAATAAATCACTTTGAACGAATTCGATTTTGTCCGCAACGCCGTTTTTCGCTGCATTTTCTTTTGCAACGGTTAGCGCATCGGCACTGATGTCAACGGCGGTGATTTTTGCATTATTGCTCTTCTTCGGCAGATTTTTTGCCAGTGAAACGGCAACGGCACCGCTGCCCGTACCGATGTCAATCACGGACGGCGTTGTTCCCTCCGGCAGTGTTTTCAGATAATCAATTCCTTCGAGTACCAGTGATTCGGTTTCCGGTCGGGGGATGAGAACCCGTTTGTCAACCTTGAACGGCAGGGAATAAAATTCGCGGTATCCAACGAGATACGCAGCCGGTTCACCGGCACCGCGGCGTTTGACGAAACCCCGAAACACGGTCCGCTGCGCATCCGCCGGTTCGGAATCATACGCTGTGTAAAGGGCAATCCGTTTGACGTTCATTGCCGCGGCTAACAAAATCTCGGCTTCGAGACGCGGCGTGTCGAAGTTCTTTTTTTTGAAGAAGTCCGTCGTCCATTCCAGCAAACGTTTGACCGTCCATAGTTCGGGCATAAGGGAATTGATAATGAATAGTTAACGGTGAATAATGATAATTGTCCCTTGTCTTTTGTTCATTGTCAATTATGAAAAATTCCGTTGAATTTACCGCTTGTCCTTGTGCCGGGGCAACGCTGGATAAACTGTTGCAGCCCGCGGTCTTGGCGGTTCTTGCCGAAGAGTCGCTTCACGGCTACGAATTGACAAAACGTATCGGCGAAATTCAGGGGTTTCTCGATGCCGTGCCGGATATGTCGGGTATTTACCGGACGTTAAAGACGATGGAGGAGCGCGGTTTGGTGCAATCAGATTGGAATGTTTGTAAGGGCGAGCGGGCGAAGCGGATATATTCGGTTACCGAAAAGGGAAAACTCTGTTTGGAACATTGGCAGGAAACGCTCCGGCAACACGGTCAGGCGGTC
>JAISJZ010000089.1 GCA_031261125.1 Planctomycetaceae bacterium
CAAACGCCGGATTATACACGTTCACGCCCTTCGGTGCGGTGCGTTTACCAAAGCCGTTGCAAATCTCTTCACCGTCCCGCTCTTCTATGGGGATGCCGCTGCCGTCCACCAACGTTAAATCAAACGTTGAAACCGGTGCCGCAACGTAAAACGGAATCCCGTGCTTTTGGGCGTTCACCGCAACCGAGTACGTTCCGATTTTGTTTGCCGTATCGCCATTCGCCGCTATCCGGTCAGCACCGACAACCGCGCCGTTAATTTTTCCCTGCCGCATCACCATCGCCGCCATTGAATCACAAATCAATGTTACGCCGATGCCGCGCTGCATCAGTTCCCACGCCGTTAACCTTGCCCCTTGCAGCAGCGGTCGGGTCTCATCGGCAAAAACGTGAATCGTTTTGCCCGCTTCCGCCGCCGCAAAGAACACTGCCAACGCCGTACCGTAATCCGCTGTTGCCAGGCCGCCGGCATTACAATGTGTCAGCAGCGTATCGCCGCCCTTGAAAAGTGCCTGTCCGTACTGCCCGATTTTCCGGCAAATCGTCCGGTCTTCCTCGTGAATTGCTTTTGCTTCGGCAAGCAGATTCACAATGTTGTCCGCAACAGAAACGGTATCGCTCACGACACCTTTCATACGGTCTAACGCCCAGAACAGATTGACCGCCGTCGGTCGGCTCGTCGCCAGATAAGCGGCAACATCGTTCACCCGGCGGCGGAGCATTTCGTGGTTTGCGTCGTTCGGCAGGTCTTGAATACCGGTGCAAACACCGTAGGCGGCGGCAATGCCGATGGCGGGCGCACCGCGGACACGCAACTTTTTGATTGCTTCCCAAACCGCCGCGGGGTCTTTGCAGTCAATTTCAATGAGTTCTTCCGGCAGAAGCGTTTGGTCAATCAAACGCAGAAAACCGCCGGTACCGCCGGTCCAAGAGAGTGTTTCGATGTTTTTATACATAATTAGGGGTCTTGACAAACGCCGCCGCCGAATCTATCATTTCATTATTCATTATTCATTATTCATTATCAATTCCTTCCGATGTTTTCCGGTATTGTTGAATCCCTTGGTAAAGTATCTGCCGTTATTTCCGAACCGCCGGGCTGCCGGCTCATTGTCGAAGAGCCGAACATTGCCGCTGCGGTGAACGTTGCCGACAGTATCGCTGTCAACGGCTGCTGTCTGACCGTCATCGAAAAAAATGATAAAACGTTCACATTTCAATGCGGACCGGAAACGCTGGCACGCACCAACATCGGGCAACTGATTTCCGGCAGTCCCGTCAATTTAGAGCGGGCATTAGCCCTCGGCGACCGCCTCGGCGGACATTTCGTCAGCGGACATATCGACGGACAAGCATCACTGACAAAAATTGACAACTTCGGCGATTATCAGGACTACTATTTCACTGTCCCGCCGGAGTTGGCTGCCCAAATGGCATCGAAAGGTTCCGTTGCCGTTGATGGCGTTTCGCTCACCCTCGTCCGCTGCGAAAAGAATTTGTTCAGCGTGGCGTTAATTCCTTACACACTTAAAGTTACGACGCTCGGCAGCAGAAAAATCGGAGACAAAGTCAACATCGAAACCGACCTGCTGGCGAAATACGTTCAACGTTTGCTGGAAGCAAAAGAATGGTAATGCAAGATATGGAAGTCCAAACATCAGAAGAAAAAATTCAGTTTCTTGAAACACAGTTAGAAAATGCGCAGCGGTTGACTGCCGTCGGTGAATTAACCAGTACGACGACGCACGAGTTTAATAACATTTTGACGACGATTATCAACTACGCCAAAATGGGGCTGCGGCACAAAGACGAACCGACCCGGACGAAGGCGTTTGATAAAATCCTGACCGCGTCACAGCGGGCAGCGAAGGTATGCAGTACCGTGTTAGCGGCTGCGAAGAACCGGAAGAAGGCGTTTGAACCGACTAATCTGATTGCGTTGACCGAAGATGCGATGCTCCTGCTGGAACGGGAGATGACGAAATACCGCATCGCCGTTGAAACATCGTTTGCCGAAAATGTTCCTGACGTGATGGCGGACGGAAATCAAATTCAACAAGTGCTGCTTAATCTTCTTATCAATGCCCGGCAGGCGATGCCGAACGGAGGGAAACTGATAGTCAAAATCAGTTATGACGAAAAAAACGAAATGGTTGACTTATTCGTTCGGGACTACGGCTGCGGCATACCGGCGGACAAACTGCCGCAGATTTTTGACCGGTTCTTTTCTACGAAGGCGGGACCGGACGAAACCGGCAAAGGCGGCAGCGGTTTGGGATTGTCGAGTTGCAAGAATATCATCGAACAGCACAAAGGGCTGATACGGGTAGAAAGTACCGAAGGCAAAGGAACGGCATTCACCGTGAAACTGCCGACGGTCGTCCGGGCAAAAATAATGGAAAATCAGGGCGGTATCCTAAACTTATAGTATTAAGCATTCCGTCCGGGTAAGGTTCCCGCGCAACGCAGATGCCGAATATCAGCGGATTCTCTTTGAACAAAACTTTTTACGGTCAAGGTATTGAGCGTGCGCCGCGGCACTTTCGTTATTTTCGGTATGGTTCGTTTCGATGTTGCGCCCGTAAGCAAACGGGAATCGGGTCAGAATCGGCAGCGTTGCGAAGAAGGCAAGCCGAAACTTCAAACTCCACAGTTTATGAAAAACGGTCATTCGTAATTAATGGGTTTCGGTGCCAATGCGGGGTCAGCCGGAAGTACCGTTATCAAATTGTTGACTTGTTTCACGGACGGGTCGCGCAGCAACACACTGCCGGCAGCAACCTTCTGCGTTTGACTCGGAACAACACCCTGTACCGTTGCCGTCCCGTTCTGATAGGAGACACGCACCGGCGATAAAAACTGAACCGCCGGATTACTTGCCAACGCTAATTCTAATCTCTGCTCAAACCGGCGGAGAGCGGCTGCATTATTCACTGCGGCAGTTCCGGGATTGATTTTTGCGGCGGGAGTTCCGGTTTCATTCGCATTGTTAAGCAGTTCGCTGCCCGCTGAAACGGCATCGCCGTTAAATAATGTTTGTTTTTTATTTTGTTTATCAAGTCCGCCGATGTCGCGGAACCAGCGTTTTTCGCCCGGAAGCATTGCGGGGTCTTCCGTTGCCGGTACATTCACGATACCGGGCTGCTCAAAAAAGTTCGGTTCCGCCGGCGGACGGGAAGGTGTGTTTCTCGTTTTTCCGCTTGACGATGTTTTGGGCGGATTTGAAACAGTGTTCTCCTCCGTTTCACGCTCATCAACATTTTCGCCCAGAAAATCCGATGGCAGCAGACGCGGCGGCAACTTCGTCGAACGGAACCGCGACGTTTTCAATTCCGGGTCGGCACCGACCCAATGATTGAACGCCCCCATTGAACTGAACGTCAACCGCGGATGCTGAAATTGCAGCGTGTCCGGTATTTCACCTTTCTTGAACGTTCCAAGCCGGGTCTGTACTTCGCCCGAAAACGGGTCGCGGCCGGGCAGATAATCCTGCGCCGCCGTCAAACCGGCAAACATCAAAACGAATACCAAAAACAGGAACTTGTTTATCATTTTATTGAAGGGGACAAGCCCCTTTGCTAACATTATCACACTTCCTTCGGTACAATGTACGGCGAACGGTAATCACGGGTCAACAGCAAATCTGCCGCGGTGTTATCAACAAACTTTTCCGCTTCGGGATTAAACGCCAACTTCAGACCAAGCGTCCACTGCGGGTCTTTCAACTCCGGCAGTGCATCGGTCGTGTTATTTACCACATCACTGATTGCCTTCTGAACCGTTTCATCATTACCGAAAGCGGACTTTACCGCATCCAGCGAAGCCGTTGCTCCCAACCGGTACGAAATGTTGCCCAAATGACAATGCGCCGCCGAAAGATGTCCTTCGGAAATCGGCGACCCTTGCACGCCCTTGTCCCGCGTCCGCACGGCATTGAGAAAATTCTCAAAGTTGCTGTCCGATGCCTTCCCGTAATCAACTTCCAGCGGAATCCGTTTGTCCGGCGCATCCTTCGGAATCAAACTCGTTCCCCGCAGGATTCCCTCGTCGGTATAAACTTCGACATCGACTTTATTTTCCCATGCTGTCTTCGGTTTCACTAATCCGCGGGTCTCAAACAAAATTTGAACATCGCCGAAATCGTACAGCGACAACATTTGATTCGGTGTTTGTCCTTGGTCTTTGAAGTTCTTCTCCGGTTCGTTGACGTACCGCTCGCCGAAGGAAATAACCGACCTCGGCAACGTTTTACCGGTAATCCACCGGCAAATGTCGATTTCGTGAACGCCTTGGTTGCCGATGTCGCCGCAGCCGGTATCCCAGAACCAATGCCAGTTGTAATGGACAAGGTTGCGGTGGAACGGCTGCACTGGGGCGGGACCAAGCCACAAATCCCAATTTAACGTTTGCGGCGGTTCTTCATTCGGTTTGAATCCGATTGACCATCGCGGTTTGCAGCAGTACCCTTTGACGATTTTCATCTTGCCGTATTTCCCGCTCTGTGCGGCGGCAACGAGCAAACGCCTGCTGTTTGACATTCTGCTTTGGGTTCCGTGCTGCACAATCCGCTTGTGTTTTTCTGCGGCTTCAACGCACTTGCGCCCTTCAAAAACGTTATGCGAACACGGTTTTTCAACATAGACATCTTTGCCCGCCTGACACGCCCAAACGGTGAAAAGTGAATGAGTATGATTACAAGTTGCAATCGAAACCGCGTCAAGATTTTTATCTTCCAACGCTTTACGGACATCGGAAACACAAACGGGCTTATTGCCAAAGTCCCGTTCGACTTTTGCGGCAATCGGTCCGTGCAGTTTGCTGTCAACGTCAATCAGGAACGCAACTTCGGTGTTTTTCTGTTTGCCGAATTCCTGAATGTGCGATTGTCCGCGGCCGTTGATGCCGACAACTCCGATTTGAACCCGGTCGTTTGCACCGAGGACTTGCCCGGACGCTTGCGTACCGGAAATGACGAAGGTTGACGCTAAACCGGCGACGGCAAGCGACTTCTTAACGAAGGTTCTGCGGGTGAGTGTCATCGAACGTTTCGCCGCCGGTTTCGCGGCGTTTGAGAGGAAAACATTTTAGCCGGGCAGTCATACAGCCGCTTCCCAGTGTATCACAACAAAACAAAAATTGCAACGCCGTTTTACTGCTTTGTTCGACCTTTAATCGGAACCAAAATCATTGAATTCGTTTCATACTTCCAAATTGGTTCACCAATTTCGTACCGGTTTGTTATTTCTTCCGGCATTAAATCCGTCAAAATAATATCCGGCACAAAATCAGGGGGATAATTCCGCAGTTGTTTCAACTCATCGGGGAACACCACCCATTCGACACGGAACTTCCTGCCTGTCTTTGCAAACCTGCTGCGCAGCAACGCCCAAAGCGGATATTCCCACCTGTCATTTTTTTTGTCGAGTGCCAAACCGATTTTCGTGCAGTTCAACTCCGTCATCCGGTCGGCAATCGACATATATTCCGCCATATAAGTTTTTGCCTGCCGGAAGTATTTGTAGTCCCGTTCAAACCAGTACCGCTGCAATCCTTTTAAGTCGTTCGTATAATACTCGGCAGACAATTCGATGCCCTGAAATTGAAAATCAACCTTCTGCTGTCCGTTCACCGGCTTGCTGTCCTTGTCCGGCACAACGGAACCCGAAGCCGACAGCGGGTCGTAAAACGACCAAGTGATGACGATGTATGCCGTATAAACAACGGCAATAAAAAGCAGCAGCGGACAAAGTTGCTGAATCCGTTTTAGCGGCACAATCCGGCACAGACCAATGGTGAGAAACGGAACGCCCGCCAGCAAATCCGGCAGAAGCAGGCGGGTACCGAACGGCTGCCAGCGGAACAAACCGGCATACAGCAGGAAACCAAGGAGGACCAACCAAAACATTACGGTCAAATCCTTGTTTTCCGGTTCTGAACGAACGGAATTCTGTTCCGGTAAAAACAGCGGCTTGATTTTCCGAACGCTGAACGTACCGCAAACGATGATAAACAACAGTACCAGCAAAATGTTGCCGGAGCGGTAGTCGTCTAAATGAAATTCTATATCGTACTCAAACGGTATATCGCCGTCGCCGTAAAATGTTGTCGTAGGGTCGTTCCACATCATCCCCAGTGTATCGTGCAGATTTTTGATAAAGTTCAAATTGGCGGCGTTGATGTCCAGCAGCGGGACCTTCATCTGCATTCCGACCAGCCGGACGGCGTTGGAGAACATAACATCGGGACCGAACCGGGTGTTCCGCATCGTTTTTTGAATATCTTCCGGTCCGAAAATATGACCGGTCAAACTGTAATTCCGAACGTAATACGGCACATTAAAAATCAAAAAGCACAGAACGAGGGCAGCATAAATTTTCCAAACGTTTTTGCCGTAAAGTTTCAGAAGACGCAGACCGAACCAGACGCAGAACGGCAACTCGAACACGGCAACGGAAACCTTGGTGATGAGCGACAATCCCAGCGCAAGAGCAAACGCGGCAGCGTCAGCATTCAGCCAAGCCGCTTGACGGCAGGTTAGTTTTAACCCGAAGTACAAAAACGCCAAAAAATAAAACGCCGCAATTAAATCCGTTTGCGTTGTCGGTATCTCAAAAATCACCGTCGGACTTGTCAACACCATCAGGACGGCAACCGTTTGAACGGGTTGCGAACCGCCGAAAAACCGGACAAGTAAGATAATTTCTATCAGGATACCGATTGCCGCAGCGAATTGAATCAGGTTGTCGAACAAATCCGTCCCGCTTAACAGGTGCGCCGGCAGCATCAGATATTCCGCAAACGGCTGATAGTACAGTTGCCGCGGATATGCCGTCGGATAATGATTGACGTTGCCGTTTTGAATCCAATGGTCAATCCGCGGCAGGTGATAACTCATTGAATCCCAAGTACACGGCGGATAATACACCGCAACGAACAGCATCGGCAAAAATATCAGAACGGTTATCAGTACCGGATAAAAATAATGTTTTCCCTCTCTTTTCCGGGGGAGCCGGGAATTATTACGGCGGGCAGAGCGGTTTGTAATCAGGGCAGTACCGATACTGAAAGCGCACAGCGAAACGGCGTAAAGAACCGCCGACGGCACCGGTGTTTTCAGCAAATTGAAAAGCGATTGCCCTTCGGTAAAAAAGAACACTTGAGCGGAAAACACCAGACACGCAACGACACACGCTTCCCGCCGTGATTGTCCCTTTTGCCGGTAAAGCGTTACGAAGAACAAACAGACGGAAAGAAAGTTGAGAAAATATAAACAAACGAACATCTGTTTTTACAACTTTTTGATGCTGATGTTCTTAATTTCGACTTTCATCGGTTCGGCGGTAACGTGAATCTGAATTGCCA
>JAISJZ010000129.1 GCA_031261125.1 Planctomycetaceae bacterium
CCTTGGCAATCAGTTCCTTCGCCAAATCGACTTTGTCCGGTTCTGTCAGAGATTTACCGACTTTTTCGCCCTTCGCCAAGGAAAACGTGTAAGCCATTGCACCGCCGATGAGAACCTTGTCCGTGATGTTCAGCAGGTTTTCAATCACGTTGATTTTATCCGACACTTTTTTGCCGCCGATGATAGCGACAAACGGACGCTGCGGATTCGCCAAAGTATCGTTCAAATACTTGATTTCCTTTTCGACGAGGAAACCGACAACCTTCGGTTTACTGCCGAACGCAAGCGGAACGGCATACATTGACGCGTCGGTGCGGTGACACGTTCCGAATGCATCGTTGACATAGACATCGGCAAAACTTGCCAACTCTTTGGCGAACGCTTCGTCGCCTTTCTTTTCACCGGGCTGAAACCGGACGTTTTCGAGAACAAGAACCTTCGCTCCTTTGCCGTCTCTCAACGCTTGGACCTTTTCTTTCGCATCGGGACCGACGGTATCCGCTGCGAATTCAACGGGCTGTCCGAGCAGTTCGGCTAACCGGACGGCTGTCGGCTTCATCGTGTATTTCGGGTCAGGCGCATCCTTCGGACGACCGAGGTGCGAGGCGAGAATCAGTTTTCCGCCGCGGTCGAGAACGTTCTTTATCGTCGGCAGTGCCATTGCGATACGGCGGTCGTCGGTAATGTTGCCGCTGTCATCAAGCGGAACGTTGAAATCAACGCGGATGAACACGACTTTGTTGTTAACGTCAACAGAAGCAATCGTTTTTTTTGCCATTGGATTATTTGTTTCCAAAAAGGGATGAGGTGATACGACACTGTCGCGACAATTCTACCATTTCTGCGTAAAAAAACAATCGGGGCTTTTTGCCGAAAAACTGCTCTTGACTTCCTGCCGGAACATCCGTACTATCCGTTCCGTCTTGATTACATTACCGCAATTTACAACCTTTTTATACACTCGGAGAGCATCAATGTTTTCAGGGAAGTCCCTTTTGGTAACCGGAGGAACCGGTTCGTTCGGCAAGAAATTTATCAATATGGTTCTCAAAACCTATCCCGAAGTGGAACGCATCGTGGTCTTCTCCCGCGATGAATTCAAACAGTTCGAGATGTCAAATCTGCCGCAGTTCGCCGGCAACCCGAAACTCCGCTTCTTTCTCGGTGATACACGGGATAAAGAACGTTTGATGCGGGCGTTCAACGGTGTCGATGTCGTCGTTCACGCCGCCGCCTTGAAACAAGTTCCGGCGTGCGAAGTCAATCCGTTTGAAGCCGTCAAGACGAATGTCATCGGGGCGCAGAATGTCATTGATGCCGCGATCGACAGGGGCGTGAAAAAAGTCGTCGCCCTTTCCACCGACAAAGCGTGCAGTCCCATCAACCTGTACGGTGCCACAAAACTTTGCAGCGACAAATTGTTTATCGCCGGAAACATTTATTCCGGCACCGCCGGTACCCGGTTCTCCGTTGTCCGCTACGGCAACGTCGCCGGAAGCCGCGGCAGCGTCATTCCGTTCTTCCAAAACCTTATCAGTCAAAACGTTAGGGAACTGCCGATTACGGACTTCCGTATGACCCGGTTCTGGCTCAAACTTGAAAGCGCGATAAACCTCGTTTTCAAGGCACTCGAAACGATGTACGGCGGTGAACTGTTCGTCAAGAAAATTCCGTCGATGCGGATTACCGACTTGGCAAAATGCTTGGCACCGCACATCCCGATGAAGGAAGTCGGTATCCGTCCCGGTGAAAAAATTCACGAAATGATGATTTCGTCCGAAGATGCCCGGAATACTATCGAGATGGACGACCATTACGTCATCTATCCCGATTTGAACAAGGCAATCGCTGACGGCAGAGCGCACGGCAAACCGGTGGCAAATGATTTTGAGTATCACAGCGGCAACAATTCCGAATGGCTGACGATTGACCAGATGGCGGAGTTGATTGACGAAATTGACCGTGAAACCCATCCGCATCTTCGTCTTGCCAAAGCCGCTTAATAATGTCTTTCCTCTCCGCTGCGAACATTGTCTTTTTGGGAACCGCTGTGCTGACGGCATTGGCGGTATTTCCCTTTTACCGCTGGGCAAACCGCATCGGTCTGGTTCATCGTGCAGCCCCGTTCTCCGTTCCTGCGAAAAAGCCCGTTCCCGTCGGTGGCGGCTTGGTGATTTTCGTTATCCTGACCGCAGTAATTGCCGGATTGATTCTCTGCCGGAACACGTTCGATTTCAAAATCATTTTAACGCCGAAACTGCTGGTTCCGCTGCTCATCGTTTTACCGTTCACGGTCTTTATCGGCTTGGTCAATGACCGGTACGGTATGAACGGCAAAATCAAACTGTTTCTGCAAATTTTTATCGCTTCCGTTGTTGTCGGCTTTGCAAAACGATACTCGAACATTACGCTGTTTGATACCGACATCGAACTGCATCAACTGTTCTATCCGCTGGCAGTGCTTTGGCTCGTCGGAATGATGAACGCTATCCGGTTACTGGACGGTATTGACGGCGTTGCGGTAACCGTTTCGTTTTTCACGTCGGCAGCTGCTGCGGCGATAGCGTACATCAACCAGCATTATGAAATTGCACTAGTAAGTACCGGATTAGCCGGCTGCCTGTTCGGTTTTTTCCTGCATAACCGTCCGCCGTCGAAAATCTATTTAGGCAACACCGGTTGTATGATTATCGGCTTGTTTCTTGGACTATTGACGTTCCGCGCCGGTATTGTTGCCGATAGGGACCTGTCGGTATGCAGTCCGATTGCCGTGATGCTCATTCCGCTGCTTGATACATTTTTTGCCGTAATCCGCCGGTTTAATTTAAGCCGTTCTCTTTTCACACCCGACCACGGACATATTCACCACATTCTTTCGGCAAGGTGTTCCAACGGCTACACTGTTTTACTGCTGATGTCGCTGCTGGTGCTGCCCTGCTGTGCAGCGGGTGTGTTAAGCACTTATTACCGAAACGATTGGTTTGCAGCGGCAGTGGCGGGACAGATGATTATTGTTACGTTTGCCGCCGATTGGTTAGGACATCACGAATTAAATATAATATACGGTCGGCTCAAAGGACGTATCCGCAAAACGTTCGACGTAAAAAAATATATGACGAAAAACGGCGAGTTTTATCAGATTCAAGGCAGCGGTCCGTGGCGTGCCGTTTGGAATCAAATGGTACTTGCAATGCGGAATCGTCCGTGCCGGAAACTGCGGCTGAACATTAACATTCCCGGCTTGAACGAGGACTTTTTTGCCGAATGGGAAAATATGGACTTCCAAAGGAAAGACCGGACGGCGTTTTCGTGTACCGTTGTTTTACTCGTTGACCGCAAAGAAGTCGGTAAAATCAAATTTGTGTTTGAAACAGACGACCGAAACGCGGCGGCGGCAGACATTGAACGAATTTCAGCGGTCTGCGAGGCGTGTGTCCGCCGGTACTTGGAAACCGGTTCGGTGAACGCAGAAAAATTTTTTTTGCCGGAAACATTAAAAAACAGCAGCGTAAAAACTTTGAATTCTTATCCTTATGTCTTTTTTCACCGAAATACAGCAGCGGATTGATACCGCTTTGAAACACACGGACGACACCGAAACCGTTCTCATTGGCAATGACGTTCTGCCGCAGACCGGTACCGTCTTCCGGCGGCACTTCGGCAATCAAACCGCCGTTCTCGTTGCCGATGTTAACACTTGGAACGCTGCCGGTCAAAAAGTTACCGCCCAACTGCAATCCGAAGGACAAACGCAACTTCTGCCGCCGTTCATTTTTGCCGAAGAACATTTTCACGCCGACGATGTCCATTTGGAACAACTGCAAACATTCCTGAAAACAACCGATGCGGTTCCCATTGCCGCCGGTTCGGGAACGGTCAACGATTTAACCAAAGCAGTATCGCACCGCTGCCGGCGTTCATACCTTGTTTGCGGTACCGCTGCATCAATGGACGGCTATACTTCGTTCGGAGCGTCCATCGAAGTGAACGGATTCAAGCGGACGCTGGAATGTCCCGCCCCGAAAGCGGTGCTGATTGCTCTGGACGTGCTGCAAACGGCACCGGCAGCAATGAACGCATCGGGCTACGCCGATTTGTACGCAAAAATTCCTGCCGGTGCCGATTGGATTCTCGCCGACCTTATCGGAACGGAACCGCTGCATCCGGCGGCGTGGGAAATGATTCAAAATCCGCTGCGGGCGTATCTTGCCAACCCGGACGGCATCGTAGAGAAAGATACAAAAGCGTTGGCACTGCTCGCCGAAGGACTGATAATGAGCGGTTTGGCAATGCAGTTGGCGAAGACATCGCGGACAGCATCGGGAGCAGAACATCTGTTTTCGCATTTATGGGACAACCGGCATCACACGTTCAACGGCACTGCCCCGTCGCACGGCGAAAAAGTCGGAATCGGAACATTAGCAACGTCGGCATTGTACGAAAAATTCTTGGAAATACCAAAATCCTATTTTGCCGAAGCGAAGGAAAAGTTGCCGCTCTACTATCGGGATTGGAACACCGTATCGCAGTACATTACCGAATCGTTCGGCAACACTCCGTTGGCGGAACAAGTGATGGAACAATCCCGCCAAAAATTTATCAGCAAAGAGGAAATCCAACGCCGGTTAACGCTGTTCGGGGAACATTGGGACGTATTGCGGGAACGGATTCGGCAGCAGGTTTTCCCGGCAGCGAAAGTCAGGGACGATTTACGCCGTGCCGGTGCGCCGCACCGACCGGAAGACATCGGTATTGATGCGGCAATGTACCGGCAATCGTTCGCCGATGCTCAATGTATCCGGTGCAGGTACAATATTCTTGATTTTACCCGCGAGACCGGTCTTTGGAACACTTGGTTCCCCGATTGACAGTAAATAATTGATAATAGACAATGGGAGAAGTTGTATCTTCTACTCCCTGCCCCTTCCGATGGCTATTCACGTTGTCTGTCCCGGATGTTTGAAACGATTCCAAGTCAGCGACCGCTTCGCCGGTATGAAGGGTCCCTGCCCGAATTGTAAAACGGTTATCGACATTCCGAAGGCAGCGGTGAAGGTTCACGGTGGCGAAGAATTCGACCGCGGCGGAAAAACAGCAACCGGCAAACTGATTCTCAAACCGCTCGAACGGCTGAATATGGATTTCAATCCGTTCTATGCCGCCGTTTCTGCCGCCGGTGTTATTGTTGTGTATATCATTGCGTTCGTCATCGGTTCGCTTTCGTTGTCCGCAGCGGTGCGCGACACCATCGGCAGCATTGGTCTCTTTTTTGCGGCATTTCCGTTATCAGTGTTCGGTTATCAAGTATTGCGGGACAGAGAACAACTATTTATCCTGACCGGCTTCGATTTGTATAAACTGACAGGAATCTGTGCTGCCGCTTATGCCGTACTTTGGCTCGTGTTTGAGTGGTGTGCTTGGTATATGAGTGCCGATGTCTATTTTATCTGGGTTTATTTCGGAGCGTTTGCGTGTATTGCGATGTGCGTTACTCACGCTGTTTTAGACATCAACGTCGGCAGTGCCTTGCTGCATTATTTCGTTTTTGCCGTTCCGGTAATTCTCTTGCGCGGCACGATGAACTGCGGCTGGCTTTGGAACGCTGTGGAAACCGTCCGCAACAGCAATTTACCGCCCGCACCGTATTTGCCGGGAATGTAATTAAGGGAACTTCTAAAAATCCCCAAACAAAAAAAAGGAGAATTCAGTGAAAACTTTTACACGTTCGATTTTGACAGCCGATTTGCTTTTGGCTTTCGTGCCATTTTGCTGTGCCGATTGGACGGGTTGCGGCACGGTCAACGGTGTCCGGGTTTATCGAGACAACGCCACCGGTTTGGAATGGACACAAACATTGGGACAAGTCAATTCCTCCGGTTGGGGAAAACCTGCGCAAGCGATGGTTTCCAAGTACGGCTTAACGCAACCCATTTAACCCGCCCCACAACAACAATTTTACAACCAGAAGGAGTAATTCAATGACCCTATACAAGAACCTTTTTTGCGTGCTGTTTTTCCTGTCCGTGCCGTTGGTGTTCGGAGCGGATGACAAAGCGATTAGCGAACT
>JAISJZ010000142.1 GCA_031261125.1 Planctomycetaceae bacterium
CAATGTACAAATTTCTCCTCGTCCCCGCCATTGCCCTGTCAACCGTTCTGCTGTCCGCCCAAACCAATACCGTACCGGACGCAAAACAACAATTCGCAGCTAAAAAAGCAGAAGCGGAAAAACTGTTCACCGAAGGGAAAACCGAAGCGGCAAAACAACTGCTCGATTCCTTGCGGGAACAGGAAAAAGTGTTAATGAAAGAAACACTCGCTGCGCAGAACGTTTCATCGGAATTGAGCAAACTGTACAACGATTACCGCAGCAGCAAACCGGAATCCGCAAAACAAACGACCGTCAAACCGTTTCCGCCGTCGCCGTTTGAACCGTTTGATTCTTTAACCGCCGCAAGGGATGCTGTCCGTAAATTAAAAGCGGACGGCAAAGTGCCGCCCGGCGGTATCACCGTTCTTATTAAAGGCGGAGTGTATCAGGTTAACGAAACATTTGAACTGACGGAACAGGATTCGGGAACAGAAAACGCACCGGTTGTTTATAGAGCGGTTGACGATGAAATCCCGGTCTTCACCGGAGGTGTTGCGGTATCAACTTTTAAGAAAGTGGACAACGCCGTTATTCTAAAACGGTTGCCGAATGAAGCAAAAGACAAAATCGTTGTTGCCGACCTTGCTAAAGACGTTGTCTTCCCGCCGGTTGCGCCGCGGGGTTACGGCAAAAACGGCGTTGGTGCCGCTCCGTGCGTCGAATTGTTCGTCAACGGCAAACCGCAGCAGATGGCACGCTATCCGAACTTCGCCAAACCCGATGCGCCCGACCCGTTGAAAGCATCCGAAGCGGCATTTATGAAAACCGGCAAAGTTCACCGCGGGTTTTTCGATACGAAGGACAGCGGACTTCCGGGCGTTTTCGATTATGCCGACCCGCGGCACGAACGCTGGACAACCGCCGCCGACGCGTTCCTCTTCGGTTACTGGGGACACCTTTGGGCTATTACGTCCTGCAAAGTCGAAAGAATTGACACTGAAAAGAAACAGGTGATTCTCGCGACAAACAATCCTTACGGCTGCCGCGAAAATATGCCGTACTATGCGTTCAACCTGCTCGAAGAAATTGACGAACCGGGCGAATGGTATCTCGACCGGCAGACAAATCAACTCTATCTGTATCCGCCGGAAGGTGTTGACATCAATCAGGCAAACGTCCGATTAACGTGTTTCCCGAAAGAGTTCTTCCGGTTCAAAAACGTGTCAAATGTCCTGTTGTACGGTTTGACCTTTGAAGACGGTTCAGGAACGGCAGGAACGGTTTCCGGCGGCGAAAATGTTCAGATTGTCAACTGCCATTTTAACCGGTTCGGCAACTGGGGGCTTGGTATCGACGGTTTGCGGCACGGCGTATTGAGTTGCAGTTTCAACCACTTGGGCGGCGGCGGTATTTCACTCAACGGCGGCACTATCCCGACATTGAAGCCGGGCAACTGCTTCGTTGAAAATTGTTTCGTGAACGATTTCAGCCGGGTTGACCGGGCTTACGCTCCGGCGGTGTTAATCGACGGCGTGCATAATAAACTCGCCCATAATTTGTTCTGTGATTCTCCGGCGCACGCTATCCGCGCCGAAGGAATGGAACATACGATAGAATTCAACGAAATTCACAGCACCGTTTACGAATCGGACGACCAATCCGGCATCGACATCTGGGGCAATCCGTTCATCCGCGGTATCGTGATTCGCTATAACTACTGGCATCACATCGGTTCGGGACGCGACGTTGCGGGGCAATCGGGTATCCGTCTCGACGATATGATTAGCAGCGTGCAGATGTACGGCAATGTTTTTTTCCGTTCAAGCGGCGGCAACTTCGGAGCAGTACAAATCCACGGCGGTAAGGACAACATCGTAACGGACAATCTGATGATTGACTGCAAATACGCCGTCAGTTTCAGCCCTTGGGGGGAAAAACGGTGGCTGGAAATGCTCGGCGGTTTCTTCGGACAGCGAAGCCGGCAAAGCGGATTCAATCCCGATTCTGAAATTTACCGGAGTAAATATCCCGATTATGCGGAGTTGCGGCTCAACGCCGACCGGAACTTTATCATCCGCAACGCGGCAGTCGGCTGCGAAGCGTTTGCCCAAAACAACCGGAGAAATGTTTTACTGGAAAATGTAATGCTTCCGTGGATGCCGGACTTGTTTAATGAAACGAAGGGAATGGCGAAGAGCAGCGAAAGGCGGGTACCGGCGGATGCCCGGAAGGTACGGCAGAAAATCACGCTGCCGCCGGATTCACCGCTGTACAAGTTGACAGGAATTCCGCCGCTGCCGATAGACGCAATGGGTTTGTATAAATGCAATGAACGGAAAGAATTGCCGTTCGTACCCGTTACGCCGTTTTTTGTGCTGGAATAAAAAAGCAGGGGGTATTCCTATATCGGAGTTTGTCTAGTATATTGGTGGAGACGGCGGGGACAAGCCCTGCCGCTAACAAACTCCTTCCAATGACGAAAATTATTCTTATCGGCGGTTTTCTCGGCAGCGGGAAAACAACCCTGCTTGGCGATGTTGCAAAACGATTAACGGCGAAGGGACATAAAGTCGGTCTCATTACGAACGACCAGACCGCCGACCTCGTGGATACAAAATTGTTAGAGGCGGGTGCGTTGAATGTGTCAGAAGTTCACGGCAGTTGCTTCTGCTGCAACTTTGACGGGTTCATTGACGCAATCCAATCGCTGCTTAAACAAGGGGCGGAAATCATCGTTGCCGAACCCGTCGGCAGTTGCACCGACTTGTCCGCAACGATTGTCAATCCGCTCAAAAAGTTTCATCCCGAATGGGACGTTGCTCCGTTGACGGTACTTGCCGACCCGCACCGGTTCTTGGAAGTGTTTAGCAACGTTCCAAGCAAGGTTGACCCGGACGCGCTGTACATTCAGAAAATCCAGTTGGAAGAAGCAGACCGGATTGCTGTCAACAAAGCGGATACCCTGACAAAAACGGACAAGGAACAGATTCTTGTTCTGTTGAAAACAGCGTATCCTGACAAGAAGACCGGTTTGATTTCGGCGAAGACCGGCGAAGGAATTGACGCTTGGCTTGCCGACATTCAATCGTCAAACGATGCCGGTACAACGATTGCCGAAGTCGATTACGATAAGTATGCTCACGGTGAAGCGGTGCTGGGCTGGTTGAACGCCACCGCAACTGTCAGCGGCGGCACCGTTGACGCGGCGGCTAAATTGCAAACACTGTTAACCGATTTTCAAAACGAACTGCGCAAAGTCAATTCCGAAGTCGGACACGTCAAAGCGTTATACGGCAATGCGGCCGGCAACCTGACGGCGTTAGACGGTGTTGTCGATGTGCGGGAAATACCGCCGGCAAAGTCGGCATCTGTCGTATTTAACGCCCGCGTGCAAACATCGCCGGAAACGTTGGAGAGAACTGTTCGGGACTTGTTCGCCAAGCACGGTTTGAAAGTCGAAACGCTGAAATGCTTAATGCCCGGTCGTCCGAACCCCACTCACCGGTTTTCAAAATAGTATGTCTCGCCTGTTTTTACCGCCGGCGGTGTTGATTTCCCGCCGCTGAACTCACAACGCCGCTGTGCGAACGGCGGCTAAACAACAATGATTTACCGTAAATCGCTCGCTGAATTTATCGGCACCTTTTTACTTGTATTCTTCGGCTGCGGCAGCGTGCATACCGCGACGCTGTTCAATGCCCAAACCGGTCTTTGGCAAATCGCGATTGTCTGGGGATTGGTCATCGCGTTTGCGATTTTTATTACCGGCACCGTCTCCGGCGGTCATCTGAATCCAGCAATGACATTAACGTTTGCCGTTCACCGGAAATTGCCGTGGAAAGAAGTCCTGCCGTATTGGGCGGGACAATTTTCCGGGGCATTTTGTGCCGCCGCGCTGCTCTTCGTAATGTTCAATCCGGCAATGAAACATTACGAGGAATCCAAAGGGGTTGTCCGCGGACAGCCCGGAAGCGTTATCACGGCACGGTGCTACGGCGAGTTTTATTCGTCGCCGGATGCCGTGATTCAACCGAAAAATTCCTGGACAGCCAATGACGATTGGCAAAAACAGCGGCAACTGGTCCCGCACGGGATTGCCTTTTTAGCCGAAATGTTCGGTACGGCAATTTTAGCGTTGGTCGTGTTCGCGCTGATTGATAACCGGAATCACGGACGACCGGCAGCGCATTTAGTTCCGCTGTTTATCGGTTTGACAATTTCGATGCTGATTTCCGTGCTGGCACCGTTGACACAAGCGGGGTTCAATCCGGCGCGGGATTTTGGACCGCGCTTGTTCACCTACCTTGCCGGTTGGGGCAGCGAAGCATTACCGGGACCGAACGGCATCGGATTTCTGACGGTTTACATCATCGCTCCGTTCGCCGGTTCCGTTCTCGGCGGATGGATTTACAACACGGCGATTCGTCCGGCGTTGCCGAAGGAATAGCAGGATAAGCGGGTGTTTGACCAATTGCTTTACCAATGTTCAATGGCGTACAGATACACATTCACGGCTAATTTCATTGCGCTGTCCGTTGTGTAGCCGCGGCACTCCATTGAACCGGCATTTTCCAAGGCGCAACTAATATCGTTTGGCGAAAACACGACCGTCCAGCGTTCGGTGTCCGCCAATTTCAAACCGTACAACTGCGGAGCAACCTGCCGCTTCACCGATGCGGTTTTGCGTCCCGGAGCGGATTCCGGCGTTCTCATTTCCAGCGTTTGAATGTTGAACCCGCCGTACTCATCAGAAAACAACGGGTCTTCCGGCGGAATGACCTCCAACGTGCCGTCGGGGAACATTTTTTGCAGTTCCTTCGTGAACGAATCGGAAAACATCTTGGACGAACAAATCGAATTCACAAACAGAAAACCGCCGTTCTCCAAATACTTTTTTAAGTGTTCCCGCTGTTTGTCTGAAAACTGGAATTGCTGCCGTCCGTGCATCAGCAGCAGCGGTGATTCCGACAGCGTTTGAGCCGCCGGATTAATTGTTTCCGTTTTCAATTCGACCGGTATCCCTAAATGCTCATTAAGCCAATACAGCAGGTTCTGCGCTGCCCGCGGTGCCGGATTCATTGCCCCGCCGGGGTCAAGAAACGATATAAAAATCTTACCCCGTTTCGATACAGAATTCGCGGAATCCCGCTCGTTCCTTGTTGTTCTTTCCGCAATCTGGTCTTTATACTTTAATTCCTTATTCGTTGCATACGCCAAGATGTTCAAGCCGATACCCAAGCCAGCATCAATTTGTTTCTGCACGGCATCGGGATAAGGATTGCCCCGTTCGAAAATCTTTGCGACTTCCCAAAGGCACGATAATGACGGTTTCGCCGCCGCTGCCGGCGGCTCTTTGTTAACCGGCGCATAAATGACGCACGTCCGGCAGCCGAAGTTCACGCCTTCGAGCGGACGAACCTGTTCCGGGTCAACCGCAATTTCGGCGTTCCAAACCGGATGATTTTGTTCCAGCAACTTTAACTCATAGCCCGGTTCAGGAAAAACCAGTGTCATCAATTCCCGAAAACCTTTGTCGAATGTTTTATCGTTCGGCTGTGCTTCGGCAAACAGGAATCCGCCTTGGTCGAGGTACTCCCGCAATTTTTGCACCATTTCCGCGGTTTCTTTATCGCTGATGCCGAGCGGCGATTGAAAACCGGACAGATACAGCACCGGCGATTGCAGCAGGTGGTCAACCGTTGCGTGTCTGATGTCCACGATTTGCCACGTCAAATCAATTTTCCATTGTTTTTCTGTGAACATCGTCATATTGTTCACATCGTTCGGATGAACGTTCCACGACAGCGAATGACCGTATTGGATTTTCGACATCAGCACCGGTCGCCGTCCTTTGGAAAGGAAAAGCAGTGCCATTGCCGTTGACGGCACTTCGCCGGTTCCTTGCCCCCGCCACGAACCGTCGATTTTATCCCGAAGTTTCAGCAGTTTATCCGCCCCTTCGCGGTACCAGTCGTGCTGCCCGATGAACCGCTGATTCGTTAACCGTCCGACGCGTTCCAGCGCATACAGATAATAATACAGATAGATACCGCCGGTGCCGGGGTTTTCGGACACGGAAAAGCGGCGTGCCATCCAATCGAAGCCGAGTTTAATTTTTTCGGCGGTTTTCGCAGGCGACGGACGGAAGCACAAAATCCTGTTGCCGTTCACTTCGGCGGCAGCACTGTCCAGTTCATCGGCGGTGATGAGCAAACTGGCGATACCGGCGCAGGTCATTGAACCGCGTTCATCAGAAGTACCGCGGTCGTGCGGTTTCGGCGTGTAGCCCCACGAACCGTTGCTGTTCTGCGTATCTGCCCAATACCGCAACGCCCGCCGCCACGTTTCATCGCTTACTTCGACACCGGCACGTTCGGCTTCATACAACGCCAAAATCGAAAATTGCGAATTCGATAAGTCGCTCCGGTCGGTACCGGGACTGTAATCCCAGCCGCCGTTGTTCACGGAATTCTGAACTTTGATTTGATTCTTTTCCAAGAGTTTAACATTTTCTCTGATTAACATTCGGCACCGTTCCGGGTCGGCAAGGCAGAACGCCATCGTTTGCAAAGAAAGACCGTAATTACGTCCCGCTTCTGTGCCGGGAAACTGCCGCATATATTGCAGTCCGCGCTGAACAGCGGGGTCGTTCTTCGGCACACCGCAACTTAACAAGGCGATAATGGACAAGCCGGTAGAACCGCACCGTTCGATACTGCTTTGTTCGTCCCAATGTCCGTCCGGTCGCTGCCGGTTCTTAATGAATTGTATGCCCTGTTCGATTGCCCGCCGGATTTCTTCCGGGTCCAAGTCCTGCGCCGTCAGTTGCGGCAGAAAAAATAAAGCGGCGGTGAGGATAAAAACAATTCGGAACATTATTAAAGTCGCAGAGGAGTTTTCAGACACTCCCGTAATAAATTTGACTCCCGCCGGCAAGCAGCAGGGCTAAACAGCATAGAACATCTTGATTTCTAAACCGGTTTGATATAAACTCTGTTCACTATAAATCACCGGCGGTATCCTATCAACCTATCTCTTGCGTCAGACATTATTTTATATTCCCGAACAATTCCTCGGCTTACCGGTCTTCGGATACGGTCTCGCTCTGGCATTGCTGCTTGTTGCCGCTGCCGTTGCCGCCGCCCGGCACTTCGTTAAAGTCAAAAAATTCGATGCCGACATCGGATATTATACCGGACTGGCAATCACCGGCAGTGCAATTCTGCTCTTCGTTGTCCCGAATGTGATTGAACCCGGACACGGTTTTCCCATACGCGGCTACGGATTTTTTCTGCTTTTGGCGATTATTTCGTCGCTTGCCTTGATTCTGAAAATCACGAAGCATCCGAACATTACAACGGAACAAATTTTTTCGCTGTGCCTCTGGGCGGTCATCAGCGGCATCATCGGCGCGCGCTTATTCTACATTACCGAGTATTGGAACACAATGTATGTTCCGAACGATTTCCGGCAAACGTTCTTCAACATCGTCAACATTGCTAACGGCGGACTGGTCGTTTTTGGTTCGATTATCGGCGGTACTATCGGCTCGGTCGTGTACCTACGGCGGAACAAATTACCGGTCTTGGCAACGTTCGATATGATGGCACCGGCAATGTTTCTCGGTATTGCCGCCGGCCGGCTCGGCTGCCTGATGAACGGCTGCTGTTTCGGCGGCGTTTGCGATTTGCCGTGGGCAATAACGTTTCCGCAAGGTTCACCGGCGCATATTCATCAAATCGAGCATAATGAAACATTTTTCGACGGTATAAAATTATTCAGCCCCGGCACCGATGGTGCGGCAGTGATCAAAGAAGTCCAGCCGAACAGCGGTGCCGAAAAGGCGGGGCTGAAACCGAAGATGATTATTCAGTCCATCGGAGCGGTTATCAACGGCAGACCGGAAAATTGGACTATTCATTCCCCAGACGAAGCAATAACGCTGATTCACTCTCTCCGATTAAATTTGCCGAACGAAAATTTGCGGTACGGTATTATTACGGAGGATAAAGATATGAAATCGTTTTATGTTCCGTTCACACCGTCGAAAGTTCTGCCGGTGCATCCGACGCAGATTTACAGTTCCGTTGTTGCGGCATTGCTCTGCGGGGTGCTGCTTGTTCTCCGCCGGTTGAAACCGTTTCAACGGGACGGGATGATATTTTGTACGTTTATGCTGCTGTATTCCGTTGCAAGATTTACGATTGAAATGATTCGCACCGACGAGGACTCGTTTCTCGGCACGGGCTTGACGGTTTCGCAAAATGTTTCTATCGGTGTGTTGATTGCGGGCATTATTCTGCTGTTTTACTTACGGCAAAAACCGAAGGAGTAATGTTTCACGGGAAACTATTGAGTAACGTCACTTCCGGCAACCCTGATATCGAAGTGATTACTCTCAACTGACCATTTTACGAAAGGATAACAAAATGACAATGAATCAAAACG
>JAISJZ010000240.1 GCA_031261125.1 Planctomycetaceae bacterium
CGGCAAGTTATTTGGTTCGGAGATACACGAATTGTTGCACCAAGTCGATACGCTTGTCACGCACAATCTCGGTTATCCCCGCGGAACGACGATTTCGCCCGATGCCGGTCGCTCGGAAAAAAGCAAGCGGCAAGACGGTGACCAGGAATACAAACTCGGTACTTGGGCTGACTATTACAAGCACATTATGCAGGAACACGTCACGCGGCAAATATGGTCGGAATTGACAATCGACCCTGTCGCCGCCGAGAACAAGCCGGGCAGAAACGTTCATATTGAAGAGTGAAAAATTGAGAGCAATACCAGCAAACCCTTCCCTTGACGGTCGGGGCTTTTATTTGGAAATACTGGAATAAAACCCTTTTTTGTACAAAAAACGATGCGATACCTAACATTACTTTGCAGTTTATTTCTGTTTGTCGGTTGCGGACCGAAAATCGTTTCGGTCACCGGCGAAGTGCATTACGACGGCAAGCCGGCACCGGACGTTGCCGTGCTTTTTGAACCGAAGAGCGATGCCAAACAGATTCCCGATGCCGGACTTGCTGTTACGGATTCCAACGGACGATTTAAGTTATCGTCTACTGCCAAGAAGGCAAAATCGGGCATCGAACCGGGAACATACACGTTGCACTTGGGCTGGCAGAATCCGCAGCCGGCGGCAGACGACGGCGGAGCCGGACCGGCTCCCGGTGCGGCTTCTCCGCCGCCGGTTTCCTCACCGTACCGATTCCCGGAAAAGTTAGGAAACAACGAAGCCGTTGTTACGGTCAAAGCAACCGGTAAGAACCACTTCATCTTCAGCACCACCGCCGATGATGTAACGTGGGAAGAATAAATCAACGCCTAGCGCGGCATCCCCTCCGCGGGAGGGGAATACCGGCGTGGCTAAATGTCCGGCTAAATTTCTCAATTTTTTCGTCTTTTCTCTTGCAGATTGACAATATCGGTGTACAATTCATAGCATACCGGAAGCAGTTAAGATTGTGATTCTGAATAGACAACGCTTTTTCAAAGGAGAACGTAATGGAATCCCGAAATGTTGAATCGGGGAGAGGGGATAGAATACGCCGAGATGAAAACCTGCAAAGAGACGCAAACGGTAGTTTGCGCATTTATGCCTTCACTCTCGTCGAACTTCTTGTCGTCATCGCCATCATCGGCGTTTTGATTGCTTTGCTCTTACCGGCGGTTCAAGCAGCGCGCGAAGCGGCACGGCGGATGCAGTGTACCAACAATATGAAGCAAATCGGTCTTGCCTTTCACAATTACCACGACACTTGTGATTCTCTTCCGGCGGCGATCAATTTCACTGCGGCACGCCCGAACCCGGTAAGTTCCAACGACGAAAAGGCAAGCCTCCCCTATTGGGATTGGACGAGTTCCGTCTCGTCTTTTCTTGAACTTCAAGCGACTTTTGATGCCTTTAATTTCCGGTCAAACTCTCTTGAAAGTGTCGTATTGGACATTAAGAACAGTACGGCGCAAGGAAATATCTGGTATGAAACTGCAAAAAAAGTGATTCCGGCGTTTCGGTGTCCTACTGATGACGGTTCCAGTGTGAACGCCATCCGCGACTTCGGCGGCGGAGCCGCATTATTGGACAAAACGAAAAAACCTCTCGGAACGGCAAATTATATTGTCAGTCAAGGAATGGGATACGCTACACTGAACTGGAACAAATCACCGTTTTATAATAGTTCGTTGACCTACGGAGTTCCTCCGCGCGGTGTTTTTTACTTTAATTCGTGGCATAATTTCAGTGCCGTTACAGACGGAACGAGTAATACCTTTGCGCTGGGGGAACGGGATACGAAACACGAAGCAACTGTCTGGTTCGGTGCTGCCGCCGATGACAATTACTGGGGCGGAACCCGTGCTATCGGAAGAACACATCGGGACTTGAATCTGGCGGTCGTCAATAATGATATTGGACAAGTAACGGTAGCGAACGGACAAAAAGGTTTTTCAAGCCGTCATCCGGGCGGAGCCAACTTTTGTTATCTTGACGGTTCCGTTCATTTTATTTCCGAAACGATAACAAGCGTTACGGATTCCACCGTTTGGGAAGGCGGCAAAGAACTCAAAGATATTGAAAAACTCGGTGTTTATCAGTGTCTTTCCATTCGGGATGACGGCAGAACGGTTTCCCAGCCGTGAGATTGATGCCGCCGATTAGTTTTTTTCATTGTTCCTGAATTTTACCTGTGATTTCCCCCCTGCGAAAATGACGAGAACAAAAACTTTGCTGATAACGTTTTGTATGATGCTTGCCGCTTTTTTACCTGCTTTTACGGCGGCACAGGAACAGAAGCGTCCGAAGAAACCCAACATCGTCTTCGTGTTGGCGGATGACCTTGCGCGGGCGGACATCGGACCTTATGGTCAAACGAAAATCAAAACGCCGGTTCTTGACCGGGTGGCAAAAGGAGGGGTTCGGTTCACCCAAGGATACAGCGGAACAAGTGTTTGCGCTCCGTCCCGCGCGTCGCTGGTAACGGGCTTACATTCGGGACACTGTCCGATTCGGGCAAACCGGGAAATCTCACCGGAAGGACAAAAGCCGCTCCCGGAAGGAACCTATACCATCGGAAAACTTCTGAAAGCAAACGGTTATGCGACTTTGTGTTCCGGTAAATGGGGAATGGGAATGTTCGACACGGGCGGCAGTCCGCTTAAAATGGGTTTCGATAACTTCTACGGCTATAATTGTCAGCGGCACGCCCATTCGTACTTTCCGGCATATCTTTACGAAGATGACAAACGGATTGAACTGGACGGAAAAACCTATTCACAGGATATTATCATCCAAAACACCCTTCAATGGATTCGTAAGCACAAGGAAGAACCGTTCTTCCTTTTTTATGCCGCGACGCTTCCTCACGGCAATTACGAAATTGATGATTTGGGAATTTACAAGAACGAAACGGATTGGAATGACCGGCAGAGAACTTATGCGGCAATGGTTACCCGGCTTGATACACAAGTCGGTCAGATTCTTGACCTTCTCAAAGAATTGAATCTTGACGAAGACACGATTCTTTTCTTTGCCGGAGACAATGGTTCGTCCTTTGACCCAAATTTACCGATTTCAAAACTGTTCAATTCCAACAACGGATTACGCGATTATAAACGTTCTCTTTACGAGGGCGGATTGCGTCAGGCATTTCTTGCCCGCTGGCCGAAGCATATTGCCGCCGATACGGTGAATGATACGCCGATTGCGTTTTGGGATATTTTACCGACCGTTGCCGAACTTGCAGGCGGTAAAATTCCCGACGGTGTTCCGGCGGACGGCGTTTCCATTGTGCCGACCTTACTTAACGGAACCTCCATCGAACGGGACACGTTTTATTGGGAACTTCACGAAGGAAAAACGATTCAAGCCGCCCGCTGGAAGGACTGGAAATTCGTCAGAAACGGTATTCGTAAACCGATTGAATTATACGACTTGAAAACAGACCTTGCCGAATCGAAAGATTTAGCGAAGGAACATCCCGACATTGTCAGCATCGGCGAAAAGTTGCTGCGCACATCACGCACCGAATCCCCTGATTTTCCGCTTAAAGATTAGACCATTAGACCTTTGCTTTCTCCTCTACGGAGGAGGGAATGAGCAGGAACACGCCCTGAACCGCCCTTTTCTATCCTTAATCTGCCTGTGAAAAAATACTCACCGAAAACGGATTATTTTTCCGTACAAAAAAGTTTAATTTTTTTGTTGCTTCCCGTTTTTTGTCTTTTGTTTTCCGGCTGCAACAGCGGTCCTAATACGGCTTCTGTTTCCGGTGTGGTAACCATTGACGGTAAGCCGGAACCGATGGTGGAAATCACTTTTTCGCCCAAAGACGGGCAACGTTCTTCGGTGGGATATACCGACGAGAAGGGTGCTTATACGCTGCGTTTCACACAAGACAAATACGGTTGTATTCCCGGCGACCACGTTGTGAGAATCAATGCGTACCGGGACCCGGATGATGATAAAACGCAATATCTTCCGGCTCCATACAACAATTCAGCCGCCGATAATCCCGAATTGAATATCACCGTTAAAAAAGGAAAACAAACACAGAACTTCGATGTGAAACTTAGAAATGAAACACTCTGATTTTCAAACGGCATACCGGAAAAGTTAATGGGTGTTTAAGAGGAACCGCCGTAGATTGTCTAAATTACGGCAGTTCCATTTTACAAAAAAAACAAAACAAATCCCTGCGTTTCTTGTTTTACACGCATCACACTTGAAAATTGCACCAGACCTGTTCGGCAGGCAAGATGTGTAATTGATACATTAAATTAGCCCTGGTGGGACGAAAATACAGCAAACATTGAAACCAAAACGAGTTACCGAACAGGTCTATTTTGTATAAACCATTTTGATATATCAAAAACACAATTTTCTGAAAGGCATAAAATGCGGCGATTCCTTTTATTTTGTACGCTTATATTCTGTAACGGAATTTTCTGTGATGCCGGTGAAATCATCTTTTGCGGGAATGATAAAGTGCTTATCATCGACGAAAAAACATCGGACGGCGAAAATATCAATGTCGTTTGGAGTTGGCGGGCATCGGAAGCGTTACCGCAACTGCCGGAAAAATACCAAAAGTATCTGAACGGTATCGACGATTGTAAACCGGTCGATGGTAATACGAAAATTTTGCTCACCGCCGGTGCTGCCGTACTGCTTTTGGAAAGGGAAACGAAAAAGTGTCTGTTTTATGCTCATACGCCTAATGCTCATTCCGCTGAATGGCTGCCGGACCATAAAATTGCCGTTGCTCTTTCCGTCCATCCGAACGGAGACCGTCTCGAAATTTACGATGTTCGGCAGCCGGAAAAAGTTTTACTTCAAAACGAACTTCGCGGCGGTCACGGTGTTGTTTGGATACCGGAACGCAAACGATTATACGCTCTCGGATATGACGGCTTGTTTGAATACTCCTTGAAAAATTGGGACACGGCATCGCCGAAGTTGATTTTTGAGAATAAATGGCAGCCGCCAATAACACTCGGACACGATTTATCCCGTGTTTCGCCAAACCGACTTTTGCTCAGCGGACACAAGAGCGTTTGTTCGTTTGACATCGACCAGAAGAAATTTACGCCGTTCGAGCCGCTGAAATCGACCCCTGATGTTAAATCGGTCAATTATTTTGAGAAAACAGACAAACTTATCTACACCAAAGGTGAAAACGGAGAATGGTGGACGCATAACATTTATTTCGTCAATCCCGGCAAAAAATTGACGATTCCGGCAATGAATATCTACAAAGTCCGTGTGATAGAATAATACGGACTTCGTTACCAAAAACACTTTGATTTTGGCTTGATGCTCATCGTTCCACGCCGCACTGCTGATAGTACGGGCGGTTCTTTCCGCCGGTTGTTTACTATATCTCTCCTTAAT
>JAISJZ010000252.1 GCA_031261125.1 Planctomycetaceae bacterium
AACGCGCTATTGGGAAGATGTTGACCGCATCTTCCCAATAGCGCGTTACAGGGTAAGACGCTATTGGGTTGGTATTGACCTCATCTTCCCAATAGCGCGTTACAGGGTAACGCGGCTAACTAAAATTAACACCCCCCAGTTATTACAATTTTTTACAATTAGGAGTTTCTATGAAAAAACTAAAAACTGCTTCTTTTGTTTTATTCCTCTTCTCTCTTTTTCTCGGCGGTCTTACTGTTTTTGCCGCTGAAGACAAACCCGTCTATACTTTGAAACCGACAACCTTGTGGACACGGGAAAAAGACAAAGGGACGATGTCTGTCAAAGACGGTGCTGCCTATGTTAAGCACAGCGGTTCGGCGGATTACGCCGTTGTTCTGCACGATAACATCAAAGTTGTCCCCGGCGATTCGTTCCGTATTTCCTGCAAGATTTCAAACGAGGGCAGCGGAACCGTTGCCTTTGCGGTCGGAATGTTTGACGCAGATAATAAAATTATTACTTGGACACAGGGTCATCTTCAAGTAAAAGGTAACGTAAAAGAAAAAACACTGGAACAGGAATTCGCAATTCCATTCGGAGGCGCAAGTATCCTGCCCCGCATTATGGGCAGCGGAGAAGTGAACGCTAAATTCTCCGATTATAAAATCGAAAAGTCAGGCACCGTTGCGCTCTTGCAGCCGAAAAAAGAACTGCCCGCAAGCGGAAAAGATGTCGAACTTTTACCGCCAACAGAAACTTCTTTCGGCAAAGCATTACAATTTAAAGGACGTAAAGAATTTGTTAATGAACGGGGAAGAATTCCGTGGTCGAAAGTTGATGAAGGACTGCGGTATGAAGATAAATCAACTTGGAAAATTGCCGCTTCGGACGGTCTCTATTTTAACGTAATGCCGCTCGAACCCTTCAAATGCAGTGCCGGAGACAGTGCAGTAGGAAAAGTCCTTATTTCACTGCGGATTTATGTTGAACGCGGCAGACCGTTCCTTGCGGTCTATCCTTGGAAGGGCGGTATGCTTGGAAGCGAACCCATTGCAAGAGGAACGTACCAGCCGGCACAGGGCGAAGAAACCGGTATCTGGTGCTGTATCCATAGTTACGTCTCCATTCCCGAAGGAATTGACGGTTTGATGCCGGTTATTTGTGCAGAAGACGGCGGCGTATTCAATCTTGCCGAATGGAAAGTTGCCGTACCGTCCGCCGATGAATTATCGCCGAAATCAAAAAAAGTCAACGGCTGGTTCAAAGAACGGAAAGACGAAATTTTCGACCGCGGCTTGACTGCAATAAAAACCGGCAGTAATGTTTATCTTTCATGGCGGCTTCTGAAAACCGACAAGGATTCAACCGCCTTCGATGTCTATCGTGTTGATGCAAACGGCAAGGCGGTCAAGTTGAATCAAACGCCTGTCAAACAAACGACCGACGTTATCGACAGCAATGTTCCGGCAGGCAGCTTCAATTGGTATGTTCAAGTTGCCGATTCACAAGAAAATGCAGTGCAGGAAAAGTCCAATCCGGCAGCCGCCTTGGACAAACCGTACCGCTCTATCAAATTGAGAAACGCTAAATCCGTTGCGAGCATTGCTTTTGCCGATTTGGACGGAGACGGTGTTCACGACTTTGTGGTGAAAACGCCCAACGACAACATCGACCCTTGGTACTTGTATTGGTATAAAAGTCCCGAAACCTATAAGTTGCAGGGATACAAATCGGACGGCACTTTCCTTTGGGAATACGATATGGGCTGGGGAATTGAGCGCGGTATCTGGTATGCACCGTTCATCGTTGCCGATTTAGACGGCGATAATTGCGCCGAAATCATCGTGAAAAGCAATCCCGGCGACTTCCGCAACAGTTTCGGACGGGTTTATGACGGACCGGAATACTTGTCAATTCTCGACGGCAAAACCGGCAAAGAGCGGGTGCATACCGATTGGATTTCAAGAGACGGCTGGGCGTACAATCACGGCAGCAGGGAACAACTCGGTCTCGCTTATTTGGATGGCAAAACACCGTGCGTCATATTGGAACGGGGAACTTACGACCGAATGGTTGCCGTTGCATTTCAATTCAAGAACAGCCCTGATGTTCTTGAAGAACTCTGGCGGTGGGATAACCGCTGGGAGCGGGACAAGGGACGCTGGGGGCAGGGAGCGCATACAACTCACGCTGTTGATTTAGACGGAGACGGACGAGACGAAATCATTCTCGGTTCGATTGTACTTGATGATGACGGCAGCGTTTTCTGGGAACAGAAATTAGGGCATCCCGACCACGTTTACGTCGGCGACATTGACCCGTCTAGGGAGGGGTTGGAAGTCTATTTCGGTATGGAAACAGGCAATCCGCAAAACGGAATGTGTCTTGTAGAAGGCAAGACCGGTAAGTTGCTTTGGGGACACGACAAACGGACGTATCATATCCATTCAACAGGTATGGCATCGGATATTGACCCGAATGAACCCGGTACGGAACTTTGGTCGGGCGAAGAAAATTATCCTGAAGAACGTTTTCTCCGCAATGCCAAGGGAAAGGTTCTTGATAAACCGGCGAAGTTTCCGGTAAAAGACCTTGCGCCGCGCTCCGTTTGGTGGACGGGTTCTTTGCAGCGGTCGTTGATTCTCGGCAGCAAGCCGGTTGCGTATCCTTCGCTTGAGCCGGTCGTTGATACGCCGTTTGAGGGCAGTAT
>JAISJZ010000405.1 GCA_031261125.1 Planctomycetaceae bacterium
CGCTTCAGCGGCAGTTTCAATAAATGGGATACGCCGATGAATCGGCAGCTAAACAATTACTATTTATCCCCCTATCAACCATATCATCTAAATCAACATTTTTGTCCCAAATGTCAATAAAAATTTTCACCGCTCTTTACATTCCGAAACGAACAGGGTAAAATGGCAACGTTCTCCCCGTTTTGTAAAAACCATCAAAACCATTCAGCAAAAAACGAAGGTACAATATGAGCAACCGCGACGACAATTATGCTAACCCCGACAATATCACTGCCGAAAAAGACAACACCGCAAAAAACGGAGACAAACCCGACCTCGTTTTCGAGTTGAATTATTCAGGGAAAGCGTTCCGTCTTCTTTGGATAATCGTTTGGCTTATCACGCTGGTTATCATCGGTGCAGCAGCGTATCTGACGCTTATCGGAAAGCAATGTGCAGAACATTTCGCCCCTGTTTGGATTACTGCCGCTGTTTTCATAGCCGCTCTTTGGGTTTATTTTGCGGTACTTTACTTTTACCGAACAATGACAATAAAATACCGCCTGACAACGCACAGCATTGATACCCGCCGCGGCTTGCTTACCGCCCGCTGGGATACGATGGAACTAATAAATGTCGAAGACCTTGCCGTTGAAGTCAAACTTTGGGACAGAATTCTCAACGGCGGTGTCGGTACAATTACGCTGTTCTCCAAGACCGACAAGACCTCGCCGGACGGTATAAAACTGAAGGGTATTGAAAATCCCGATGAAAATTTTAATATAATAAAGAAGACCCGCGATGCAGTCCGTACCAAACGTGCGCTGATTTCGTGAACGTTTAACTTGTCCCCGATTGTAAAATAATTACATAATGCTTGAAATTAAGAATCTCAAAAAGAATTATCTTCTGCCGGACGGTGAAGAGTTGCCGATACTTGATATTTCTTCGTGGGCAGTTGATGCCGGCGAGCAGGTTGTGGTAGTAGGTGCGAGCGGCTGCGGGAAAACAACGCTTCTGCATATTATTGCCGGCATTTTGAAACCGACATCGGGACACGTTCTCATTGACGGCTGGGATACGCCGATTTTAACGGAAGCGGAGCGAGACCAGTTCCGCGCAAGGCGAATCGGCTATGTTTTTCAGACGTTTAATCTGCTGCAAGGTTTTACCGCTTTGGAAAACGTGATGATAGGAATGACTTTTGCGGGCGGACACAGCGACAAACACAGGGCAAAAGAACTGCTGGAAAAAGTCGGACTTGCCCATCGTCTTCATCATAAGCCGGCGCAACTTTCCGTAGGAGAGCAGCAGAGGGTTTCAGTTGCAAGAGCATTGGCTAACAAACCGAAACTCGTTTTGGCGGACGAACCGACCGCTAATGTTGACGTGGGAAATCAGCAGCAGGTAATTGATATGCTTCGGAATACCTGCGAAGAGGAAAAAGTTGCGCTGATTCTTGTTACGCACGCGCCGGAAGTTGCGAAACAATTCTCCCGCGTTGATAAACTTGCGGAAGTTAATCTCGTTGTTTCACGGCGTATCAATGCAGAACCCGCTGCCGAAACGGCAAACTGAAAATGGGCAAAAACTTTTTTTAACAAAATTGCGTTTCCGGCAATTTTTTCCCTTGCAATTTTTCGGAAAAGTAAGTATCATATTGTTTATAGCGTAGGATTAGAAATCCTACGCTAATGAGTTTTGTTTCAAATTTTCATTTAGGAGATTTTATTATGAAAAAGCAGAATCGTTTAACCGCCGCTTCAGCGGCGCAGAACAGTTTGGCCGTCAACGCCGATGTTAATTTAGGCAATCTAGGCAAAATGGGGGGGGGGGGTAAATAGTTGTTTAAGTTGTTTAGCCGCCGATTCATCGGCGGTGTATGCGCCGCTAAAGCGGCGGCTAAACGTTAAACGAAAAAGACGTGCCTTCACCCTAGTTGAACTCCTCGTAGTTATCGCAATCATCGGCGTTTTAATCGCCCTTCTATTACCCGCAGTGCAAGCCGCCAGAGAAGCAGCCCGCAGAATGCAATGCAGCAACCACCTCAAGCAAATCGGGCTGGGTATCCACAACTTTCACGACACACAGCAGGGACTTCCCCCGTACAGTGTCGGCTATGACGGGGCAACAATGTGGGCATTGATTTACCCGTATGTCGAAGCCCAATCCCTTTACAATGCCCTGACCGACAGGCAGGGAACAAATTACAAGGGATTTGCACTGCCGACCAACAACCAATGGTGGAAAGGTCTCACCGAAGCCGAGCAGAAGAGTTTTGCCGCCGTTCCAATTTACAGTTGTCCGACTCGCCGCGGGGCAGGAAAATTTACTGCGGATAGCGGTTGTACCAACAGCAAAGAACAAATGAACTGGTCAACGTCGCACGCAGCCGGTCCTTGCGGGGACTACGCAATGGTCGTTATTTCCAGCACCGGCAATTATGGTACCAATAACTGGTATATGAGGACTTGTCTGCACGAAGGTACCGGCGAAGATAAAGTATCTTCCTGTATCAACGGCTGCGCAGGTCCGTTCCGGGTAGCGGAGCATCAGATACCTTTGGCAAGTACAACTTCTGCAACAGGCAACAGTCCGACCTGTGCAACTTGGAAGCCGCGGGATACAATGACTTGGTGGCAGGACGGAACGAGTAATCAACTGGTTGTCGGCGAAAAACATATACCGCCTTATGCACTTGGAAAATGTAATAACTCACCGGACGGCGAGCGTACTGACTGTTCTTATCTGAAGGCAGAGGGTTGGGGCTCAGTCGGTCCGGCACGTTCTTTTCGGCAAAGCGGCAGCGGTGCTACGTTTCCGCTTTCACCGATGAAATACGGCGATGATAACACTACGTATAGCGGGGCGTTTAATTTCGGCTTCGGCAGTTGGCACAGCGGCATTTGTCAATTCCTCATCGGAGACGGTTCGGTGCGGGCAATTACCAATACTGCGCCGGTGCAAACAGTTCTGATACCGCTGGCGACAGTAAATGACGGAGAGAACGTAACGCTGCCGTAATAACTAAACCATCAACCCCTAATACTTCAATGAAACATATATTTCTGCTTTTGATTATTTTTACCGTTGTTTGTTTCACCGCTTGCGACAACGGGAAAGTGCCGTTGAGCGGACGTGTTACCTTTTCCGATGACGGTTCGCCGTTAGAAACAGGAATGGTCTGCTTTGAGGCGAACTCGTTTCTTGCCCGCGGAACTATCGGAAAAGACGGCAAGTATATTGTCGGTTCTACCGACACTGCCGACGGTATTCCGCCCGGAACATATAAAGTGTATGTTAACGGTGCGGACAAAGTACCGGAATCCGCCGGAGGAAACGGTATGGCAACTCCGGTTTCGTTGGTTGCCCCGAAATTTACAGACGGTACAACCTCCGGTTTGACGTTCACCGCCGATGGTAAAACGAAAGTGTTCGACTTTAAGGTTGACCGGGCAGCGGTGAAAAAATAGGGATTTACTCTACGCCGTCTTTCGTCAACTTGAAGTGAGTACCTACAACCGAGTGTTTGTCTTTGCCGTCCTTGTATTTTATGGTACCCGTTCACGGATATTTTTGCTATTGCAGTCGCAGTTTCCAAACGCTACAATCCGTTATGAGAAATTGGCGTAAGGAAATATCGGACTTGAAAAAACTTGTTGCCGAGTTGCGTGCAGAAAACGCTGCTCTCAAAGCCGAAATTGCCCTTCTCAAAGACAAGTTAAATAAGACCAGCCGCAATTCTTCCAAACCGCCGTCCTCGGACATCGTCAAACCTAAACCCGACGGCAAGAAAGCCAAACGAAAAATCGGCGCACAACCCGGACATCCGCCAAAACAAC
>JAISJZ010000011.1 GCA_031261125.1 Planctomycetaceae bacterium
CGGTTTGACCGACGAACAAGTTCTTCAATCCCGTAAAGAACACGGAGCAAACACACTCACGCCGCCGCAGCGGGAACCGCTCTGGAAACTCTTCATCGAAAAGTTTGACGATGCGACAATCAAAATTCTGCTCGCCGCCGCCGTTCTGTCGATTGTTTTGGCGTGTATCGAAAAATTTTGGCTGAAAAACCCCGATGCGTCGTTCATTGACAGCATTGGGATTTTTCTCGCAGTTGCGTTGGCAACGCTCGCCGGTTTTTTGAGCGAATTGAAATCGTCCCACGAATTTGAAATGCTCAACAAGGTGAAGGACGACATTAACGTTAAAGTTCTCCGCAACGGGAAATTGACCGAAGTGTCGATTAACGATATTGTCGCCGGCGATGTTGTACAATTAACTCTCGGTGATAAGGTGCCGGCGGACGGCGAAGTATTTGAATCGCAGGGACTTCTCGTTGACGAAGCCGTGATGACCGGCGAAAGTGTCCCGGTCGAAAAAAATCCCGCGCAAACTTCTGCGGCGAATACCGTATTCCGCGGAACAATGGTTGCCGACGGACACGGTCGGTTCGTTGTCGATGCTGTCGGCGACAATACCCGCCTCGGACAGATTGCCGCTAATCTCGGCAGCAACGCTTCCGACAGCGAAACGCCGCTGGTGCAGAAGTTATCGAAACTTGCAGGGCAAATAAGTACCGTCGGAATGGTCGGAGCAGCGTTAATCTTCGTTGCAATGGCGGGATTTGCTTTATACGGCTGGGACGGCTGGACAACGGGTTTTAATGCGGAAACAATTACCGCTCTGCTTCACCGCTTGCTCAATGCGTTCATTGTAGCGGTAACGATTATCGTCGTGGCGGTACCGGAAGGACTGCCGATGATGGTTACCGTTTCGCTCGCCCTCAATATGATGAAGATGGCGAAAGAAAACGTGTTGATTCGCAAACTCGTCGCGAGTGAAACTATCGGCAGCGCAACTGTAATTTGCACCGATAAAACGGGGACGCTTACCGAAAATAAAATGACGGTAACGTGGACGTATCCAGAAGTCAGCGGCAGAACTTGTTCTGCCAATTTGGTTGAAGCAATTTCGATTAACAGTACGGCAGAAATCGGCGAAAAGAATCTCGGCAATCCGACGGAGTGCGCCTTGTTAACCTTTTTACAAAAGAACGGTGCGGACTACCGGCAATACCGTAATAAGTACAAACGGATTCAGGAGTTGTCGCACAACTCGGAACGCAAAATGTCGCTTGTCGAAGTGGAGAAAGACGGCAAACACGTTTCGTATTCCAAAGGGGCACCGGAAAAGATTCTGCCGAATTGTCGGACGATTTTTGTCAAAGATAAAATCAGTCAGATTTCGGAATATCAAGCGCAGATTGATGCAGCAATCAAAGACGCAACGGGCAACGCCCTGCGGGTATTAGCCGTTGCGTCAGACGATACTTTGTTAATGCTCATCGGCATATCCGACCCGATTCGTGCCGAAGTGCCGCACGCGGTTACCGTTTGTCATAACGCCGGTGTCGATGTGAAAATGATAACCGGCGACTCCGAACCGACGGCAAGAGCGATTGCACGTCAAGCAGAAATTGTTAATGACGATACCGACCTCGTTTGGACATCGGCGCATCTTGCTGAAATGTCAGACGAGGAATTAGACAAGAACATTCACCATTTGAAGGTATTAGCGCGGGCAACGCCGCTCGACAAACTGCGTCTTGTGAAGTCGCTGCACAAACAAGGCGAAGTCGTGGCGATGACCGGCGACGGAACAAATGACGCTCCGGCATTGAAAAACGCTGATGTCGGTATTTCAATGGGTATCACCGGTACCGAAGTGGCGAAAGAAGCAAGCGATATTGTTCTCGTGGATGATAATTTCACGAGTATCAAAACGGGAATATGGTGGGGAAGAACGCTGTACGAAAACATACAGAAATTTCTTGTGTTTCAGTTGACGGTCAACGTTGTTGCGATGGTCTGTTGTTTGGTTGGTCCGTTTATCGGCATTTCGCTGCCGTTGACCGTGCCGCAACTGCTTTGGATAAATATCATAATGGATACGTTTGCGGCATTGGCGTTAAGTACCGACCCGCCGCGGGAAAGTTTTATGCGGCGCAGACCGGTGCCGCGGAATGCCGGCATTATCACCGGTTCGATGCTGAAAATCATCGGCATCACGGGGATTTGGCAAGTTGTTGTTCTCGCAACGCTGCTGTTCACGGGATTATTGGTCGAACACCGATTTGAACTCGGAGCGGACTTGCAGAAACCGGACATTCTGAAAGGTAATATACAGCCGTTGACGGTCTTTTTCACGGCGTTTGTATTCCTGCAATTCTGGAACATTTTTTGCTGCCGGACATTGCACCGCGGCGAATCGGCATTAGCGGGCTTGTTGAAGAACAAGTTATTCCTGTTCATCGTTGCGCTGACAGCAGCGGTGCAAATCGGAATGGTCGTGTTGAGTCCGTATGCCGGTATCGGTGCAATTTTCCGAATCGAGCCGCTGTCGCTGCCGCAATGGTTGGGCATTGCCGGTATTAC
>JAISJZ010000086.1 GCA_031261125.1 Planctomycetaceae bacterium
GAAACGACTCATCGGAAAGGAAAAGGACATTTGCCGAAGTAAATCAATCGGAAAAAACGGCAGCGTTTTTTTGCTTTGCAAGAAGACATAGAATACCGCTATGGTCATCAAGCCGGCGAAGAGCGAAACGTTGACGGCAATCTGTTGCGGATGATGCGAAAAACTGGAAGCAGCAACGAAAAACAGCCCGAAAGTGAGAATATGAAGGACGGTATCGGAAACGGCGATAGAACACTTTTCGGTTTTAACCGTATTGGCAGGCAGGTAGTACCAACCGAGACAAAAACCGGCAATGCCGAGAGGGATATTGATAAGAAAGAGCCAGTGCCACGTTGCAAACGATAATATCACCGCCGCCACTGTCGGACCTGCCACTGCGGTAACGGCAAAGACCATTGAACTGAGTCCCATTCCGCGACCGAGTTGCTGCTTCGGGTAGATGCGTGTTATCAGAAAAAGATACGAGCCTTGAATTGCCGTTGCGCCGAATCCTTGCACGACCCGGCAAATGATTAACTCGATGAGCGATTGGGAAAACGCACAACCCAGCGAAGCGGCGGTAAAAATAACAACGCCAGCGAGAACAACTTGTTTATAGCCGAAGTAATCTCCTAATGCGGCAACGAAGAGGAGAAATATCACCAACACGAGTTGATAAATGCTGACGACATAGATGACCTTTTCGGGAGCAGCGTTTAACTCTTTAGCAATCGTCGGCAGGGAAATGTTCATCAGAGAGATGTTGATAGCCGACATTGCAAGGCACAACAGTACCGCAACAACGGCACCGAGCCGTTGCGGCATCGGCAACCCGTCCGGGAGTGAAGTTTGTTCTGACATTGGTTGTATAGGTTGAGGGAACCTCTAAAAATGGATTCGCCCGTTAATTTTCTATTTCCTGGCACATTATACCCTTCATAACGTATTACCGCAACGCTGTAAATAAAAACCGGAAGCGTCAAGCGACCGGTTACGGGTTTTTTTCGGGACTTGCGTTTTCTACGAATCTATGTGATAATACGTCGCGTTCGTTTTTCACAACCGCTACTTTACTCTCTGTAACGATGCGAACATTATTTCTATTGACCGTTCTCTTCACCGTAACCGCCGTTTTTGCCGAAGAACAGGCGGTCAAACCGCAGACCGTTTCGGTCGCCCTGTTCAAAAATGGTTATACCATTGTTCAGCAGGAGTTCGCCGCCCCGACAGCGGGCATCTACCGTTGGGATGAAATTCCCGCCGTGATTCACGGAACGTTCTTTGTCGAAAGCAATCAGAACGTCGAAATCCGTACCACAGTACAAACCGTTCAACAACAGATAGATACGAAAAATCCCGCCGTGTCTCTTGCCGACCTCGCCGAAAAAGATGTTGTCGTGTTCAAAGACGAAGCGGGAGGAGAAAAACGAATCGAAGGCACTTTTGTCCTGCCGCAATCAACCTGGCAAGCAAATTCGCTCTTGCCCGGTTTATCTACGGGACATCAGGAATATTACCCTGCTAATCCAGTGTCGATGATGCAGGAAAAAATTACTGTCCGCCAAACGGACGGACGCTATACTTTTCTCAACGGTTACACACGCATCGAAACGGTAAAGCCAATAACGGAACGCACCGTCCGCAAACCGGTGATGCTTTTCGATGTCAAAGGAAACAACGGCAAAGTCCGGCTGTTCTATCTGACGAAAGGAACAACGTGGATGCCGTCTTACCGTGTTGATATTCAAGACGGAAAGAAGTTGCAAATTGAACAGACCGCTCAAATCCGTAATGAAAGTTCGCCGCTTTCGGAAACGGACATTGCACTGGTCAGTGGTTTTCCGCAAATCGAAACGAGACAGGTTCTTTCACCGCTTTCGCCGCAGCAAACATTAGCGGCGTTTTTCTCGCAGTTAATCCAACAGCAGAACCGCAATCTCAATCCGTCGCGGTATAACGATGATTTTATGGGTAATAGTGCGATGATGCAGCAGCAAGCCGTGTATTCTCCCAGAGCAACAGCAGATCTCGGTTTCGATACTTCATCGCTTGCGGCGGGAGAAGGACCGGACATCTATTATCATCACATCGGCAAGAAAACGTTGGATACTGGTGATACCTTGTCGCTCTCGACCGGCAAGGGCGAAACGGAGTATCGGCGAGTGCTGGAGTGTAACATTGCCCCGCAGATTTTGACGTGGTGCATCAATGACAATTATCGTCACAGCGAAAACGGCGACCAACGCTTTGTCCCGCCGGATGTTTGGGATGTCTTAAAGTTCAAAAATCCGCTGCCGTTTCCGATGACAACCGCCCCGGCAATGATTACGGAACAGTCCCGGTTCCTCGGTCAAAGTCAATCGCGCTGGGTGAATCCGGGACAGGTGGCATCCGTGAAAATTACGAAGGTAATGAATGTCCGCGTTTCGTATGAAGAACAAAAAGGAAAGTTGCCGGAAAACGGTAATGCTGGTGCTGGGATATTTGGGTTGAACGGACAACTTGCCGTTCCCGCTCCGCTTGTTGCACAAAAATCCGCATCGGAAGTTCCGTCGCCGTTTTTAACACCGAGCCGGACTGCGCTCACTCCGGCGGATGATACGTTTGTCCCCCCATCTATCACACCTGCCGCCGTTGTAAATCCGCAACCGGCTGCTCCGTCCCCGCCGCAACCGAGGCAACTTACTTTTCGCGGCTACACCTATTATCAACAACCGGTGGTTGGGAGAATTGATGTAATAAATCAGCGGAACGAAGAAATCACGTTGGAGTTGGACGGTGTATTTCTCGGCAGTAACTTGCAGATTGAACCGAAGCCGTGGTTGCAGCGGGTACAGCCGCTAATCAACCAAGACCAATATGGTCCCAACGAGATGACGGATTTATCGTGGAAATTGACGCTAAAACCGGGCGAAAAAATGAGTGTAACGATTACAGGAACCCGCTGGGTGCGGCAGTGAACAATGTTGTGCTGTATTGGCTTCGATGAAGGGTTATAATCTATCTTTCGCTATGGGCGGTTCGGTTAAGATAGCCAAATTTTAACGCTACTTCTGTACCACCCACATCTTCACGTATTCTTCGTTAAAACCGGAAATTGTTGCGTTTTTTGTTTTTGTCACGCGAAAGGTGGTTTGTGACACTTCCATTTTGTGAATTGAAATGATACAATGTTGGGCGTGTTCGTCTTGTCTCGCAGTCCAACTTTACAAACTTGTTGTGTTATGGTCGTGTAATTCAAGACTTGTTTACTTTTTCAACCTTCGCAGAGGACAAAAAACTATGAGCGACAGAGTGTATGAATTTTCTTGGGACATTATCGGCGACTTGCAAGAAGGTCGCCCCAATATGGGTGACCAGGTCAACCTTATCTTGTATCGTTTGATGCAATATACATTTCGTGATGTTGCAGAACAACGTCTCGGTACTGAAGAATGTAACAAACTGTTTTACGATGCAG
>JAISJZ010000178.1 GCA_031261125.1 Planctomycetaceae bacterium
GTAACGGCATCAACCGGCGGTACGCCGTATCCCGATATTGACGAAAATACGTTGAAACAGTATTTCCCCCGTCTTGTGTATCTCGATGCCGTGGAATTGGCAACGGAATTGGGCAACGCCAAAGCGGCGAACACGCTGCTGCTCGGTGCGATGTCTGCCGCTCTGAAATTGCCGGAAGAAGCGTGGTACGATGCGGTTCGCAAAAGTGTTAAGCCGAAGTTCGTTGACGTTAACATTCAGGCATTTCGGAAGGGAAGAGCGTTGCCCGGATAGCAGGCGGCAAAGTGTTCGGCAAATCCGCAAACTTTTTTTGGCGAAACCGTCTGTTTCTGCCGATTATAGCGGTTGTATTAAATCCTGCTTCCTGCCGCTAACTAATGAAATTCATTTTTGCCGTTCATAACCACCAGCCGGTCGGTAATTTCGGAAACGTTTTCGAGGAACATTACCAAAAAGCGTATCTGCCGTTCCTCGAAGTGTTCGAGAATTATCCGGCAATCAAACTCGCGCTGCATACCAGCGGTCCGTTGCTTGAATGGATGGTTGATGAACACCCTGAATACCTCGAACGGGTTGCCGCCCTCGTGAAACGGCACCGCATCGAAATCATCGGCGGTCCGTTCTTTGAACCGATTTTGGCAATGCTGCCGAGCCGCGACCGCATCGGACAAATCGAAATGTACTCCGAGTTTCTGAAAAAACATCTGGGAGCGGAAGTTGCCGGTCTTTGGTAGCCGGAACGTGTTTGGGAACAAAGTTATGTCCGGGATTTAGTTGATGCCGGTATGAACTACACGTTCCTCGATGATACCCACTTCAAGTCCGCCGGTCTGGAAGAACAAGTGCTAACCCGGCATTATTTAACCGAAGACGACGGCAAAATAATGAGTGTCTTTCCGGGCAGTGAGAAACTGCGGTACCTGATTCCGTTCGGCAAAATCCAAGATGTGATGGATTACTTTAACGAAATTGCCGCTGTTGACCCGCTGGCAGTCCTCGTTCACGGCGATGACGGCGAAAAATTCGGGGCGTGGAAGGACACTTATCAGCACACTTACGAGGAAAAATGGCTGCATCAGTTTTTTGACGCACTGTCCGAAAACATCGGCTGGCTGCAAACGCTCACACCGTCCGAAGCGGTACGTTCCGTTGAGCCGCTGGGAAAAATATACATTCCTGACGGTTCCTACCGTGAAATGAACGAATGGAGCAGCGGTTTTTGGCGCAACTTCAAAGTTCGCTATCCTGAATCGGACGAAATGTATTGCCGAATGATGTGCGTTTCGGCACGTCTTCATAAAGCGGTTTCCGAGGGCTGGGGCGGAGCGGACATTGAATTGGCACGGGAATCCCTGTACCGGAGCCAATGTAACTGCGGCTATTGGCACGGAGCGTTCGGCGGTATCTATCTGCCGCACTTGCGCAACGCTGTGTATCGGGAATTGATTCGGGCGGACAATCTGATTGACCGGGCGGTCGAACACAGCGGCGATTGGCTGGAATCACAAACGGCGGACTTCAACTTCGACGGACAGAACGAAGTCCGGCTGACGAACGACCAACTGAATCTGATGTTTCTGCCGCATAAGGGCGGAATGTTGTATGAACTGGACATCAAGAATATCGCCCATAATTTGTCGGCAACGATGACCCGCCGTCCCGAAGCGTATCATCGAAAACTCGCCCGTTTCGCCGGGCGGCTTGCTGCCGGTGAAGACAATAATGAGAAACAGATTATCTGCAAACAAGAGGGGCTTGACCGGCAACTGCAATACGATGCCTATCCGCGGAAGTTGCTGTTGGACTTGTTTTATGATTACGATACTGATTTTGAATCGGTACAAAAAGCACGCACCGGTCAGCACGGCGATTTTGTTCAAGGCGACTACAACGCTGTTATCCGAAAGAAGACCAACCGGATGCAAGTGTTGATGTCGCGCGAAGGTTTCGCTTACGGGCAGCCGGTACGGATTGACAAGGCAATAACGCTTTCGGCGGGCAGTTCCGCGATTGATATTGCGTACCGGTTAAGCGGTTTGCCGGAAGGATACAAAATTCATTTTGCCGTCGAATTCAATTTCGCCGGTATGCCGGGCGGTGCCGAAAACAGGTTTTTTCATCATCCGTTCAGCCGGTCGGCTATGCCGCTGGTACAAAATACGCTGCGGACGTATTGTCCGCTTGCAACGCTGGACAAACCGCTGGACTTGACGAACGAACACGGTTTGGCGTTGTACGACGACTGGCTTGGTTTGGATGTTGCGTTGAACGTCAATCAGCCGACGGACTTTTATGCCTTTCCGGTGGGAACGGTGAATCAATCGGACGGCGGGTTTGAATTGGTACATCAATCCGTAGCGGTTCAGCCGCATTGGCGGTTCGCTGCGGATGAAACCGGCGTTTGGTCGGTCGAAATGCAGTTGAAGATTGACACGTCCGCTGCCCGCGAACGGGACTTGAAAGCACACGCGTTGCTGAAAGATGCGGCGAAAATTCTCGTCGGCGACATTGAGTAGGTAATCTGTAACGCGGCTGAATTTGCCGTTTATCGGTTAACGCCGTGAACGTTCATCTGAATCGAGTAGATGGATGTTCTGGCAGTGATGAACAGCGTTTTCCGGTCTTTGCCGCCGAAACAAACGTTCGACGGAACCTCCGGCACCTTAATCCGCTGAATCTCCTTGCCGTCTTTGTTGAACACAAGAATCTCTTTTTCGGTAATATAAACATTGCCGAAATTGTCAATCGTCATCCCGTCAACCGCCGGTTGAGCAAACAACTTCTTGACGTTTAACGTTCCGTCCGGTTGAATGTTGTACCGCCAAACTTTGCCTGCGGCTTGGTCGGTAATGTACAGTGTTTTGCCGTCCGGTGTGCCGATAATGCCGTTCGGCTTGACGAAATCGTCCGCAACCCGAACGAGTTGACTCTTGTCCGGCAAAATGTAATAGACGTGTTCACCGTCCTGAATCACTTTGAATTCCTTGCCGTAAACAGGGTCGGTAAAGTAAACGCCGCCGTTCGGGGCAATCCATAAATCATTCGGCTTGTTTAACCGTTTGCCGTTGAACGTTGACGCTAACACCGTCCGAGAACCGTTCTTGTCATAAGAAACAACGCAGCCGGTACCGCCTTCGCAGACAACGAGATTGTCGTCTTTATCAACGAACATTCCGTTGGCGTGTTCGGATTTTTCGACGAAAACGGATAGTTTTTTATCCGCAACCGACCAGAAATAAATCTTGCTGTTCGGGTCATCGACAAAGTATAAATCGCCGTTGGAATTGACAGCGGGACCTTCGGTGAATCCGAAACCGTCAACAACTTTTTCAACGGCGGCACCGGGGGCGGTGACGGAGTCATCGGCAAATACCGCAGCGGACATCAAGCAAACGCACAGGAACGGTAAAACGTGTTTCATTGGAGTAAGGTCGGCAGTAAACAGTCGGCAACGGTCCCATTGTCCCTTGCCCATCACCTCTTGTCAATTATGACACATCATAAAAACT
>JAISJZ010000196.1 GCA_031261125.1 Planctomycetaceae bacterium
TCCGGCAACTTGCACCGCGATTTCAAGACCTGTCCGAAGCGTTAAACGAAATCCGTCAAGATGCTGTTCAGAAATATTGTACATCAATTTCTCCAAAATTGCCGGAATTTCGGGCTTGGTGGGAACACGCAGGATTAGGGGCATATCCCGGTGATTGGGAACGGACGATGAAAGAACTTTCTGAATCGGGCTTTAATGCGGTGATTTCGAATCTCCTTTGGGGCGGTTCGGCAAACTATCCTAGTGATGTAATTCCGCACAGTAAAAAATTTGAACAATACGGCGATCAGGTCGAACAGGCAATTAAAGCCGGGAAAAAATACGGCGTTGAAGTTCACGCTTGGCAAGTATGTTGGCGGCTTGAAGGTTCGCCGCCGGAATACATCGAAGCAATGAAAAAATCCGGTCGAACTCAAAAAAGTTTCAATGGAACTGATACGATTTGGCTTTGTCCGTCGCATCCTGAAAATATCGAATTGGAATGTCGAACACTTTGTGAACTCGTACAAAAATATCCCGATCTTGCCGGAATTCATCTTGATTATATTCGTTATCCCGACGGCGATCATTGTTACTGCGATGGTTGCCGGGAACGGTTTGTCAAAGAAACCGGTTGTAATATAACGAACTGGACTCAAGACGTTCGAAACAACGGTATTCATACTGAAAAATACAGACAGTGGCGTTGCGATAATATTACCAAACTGGTTGAGCGTGTTCATCGGGAAGCGAAAAAAACTCGGTCAAACATTAAAATTTCGGCGGCAGTGTTGGAAAATTATCCGACATGCCGGCGCGGAACCGGACAGGATTGGGTGCTTTGGTGCGAGAAAGGTTATCTCGATTTTATCTGTCCGATGGATTATACGAAAACTCTGGATTATTTCGAAACAACTATCGAACGCCAGAAAAAACTAATCGGCGGTAAGATTCCGCTTTACCCCGGCATTGGCGCAACGGCAACCGGTATTGCAATGACACCGGATCGTGTTGCAGCGGAAATTCAGATTGCCCGAAAACAAAATACATCAGGTTTCGTGATTTTCAATCTCGATAGTCGAACCATCCAATCCATTCCGCCGATACTGAAACTCGGTGTAACCCGTCCTTAGAACAAGATAGTCGGCTTAACGAGGAATCATTTTAACCCCTTTTATTTTTGACAAAATGGCACAAAAAAATGCCTTGTTCAAGTATTACAATTAAAACAATCGCCTAAAATATTTATTTTATCTATTTTTGCTGCAATGATGTTAGACAGTAAATTTAATGCCAAATGGACTTCAGCTTAACCCCCGACATATTTTGATGCACCCATATCGGCAGCAAACTGACGGTCTATTTTAGACGGGGATAATTGCGGACTTTCAAAAACCATCTACAATAGAGATGACTGTGGGAGACAGGGCAAGCCCCTGCCGCTAATTAAAAGACCAATCAATGGACAACCGCTCTTCGGAGGAACACAGCAAATTTTCTTTGCTGTCCAACTTTCAGCCGCAACTGTTTTCGCTTTTCCGTGAAGGATACTCCCTCCGGCAATTTTTCACGGACTTAATTGCCGGCATTATCGTCGGCATCGTTGCCCTGCCACTGGCGATTGCCTTTGGTATTGCCTCCGGTGTCAGCGTCGAACAGGGACTTTTCACCGCCGTTATCGCCGGTTTCCTCGTATCAGTGTTCAGCGGAAGTAAATGTCAAATCGGCGGACCAACCGGCGCATTCATCGTTATCGTTTACGGCATCGTCCAAAGTCAGGGAATCCAAGGACTTGCCGCCGCAACTGTTCTCGCCGGTATAATGCTTATCGCAATGGGACTTTGCGGAATGGGAACGCTGATACGTTATATTCCCTATCCCGTTACGCTTGGTTTCACCGCCGGTATCGCCGTTGTGATTGCCGCATCGCAAGTGCCGCAAATGTTCGGTTTTTTTCTCGGAAACGAAAAAGTCCCTGCGGAATTCGTTGATAAAATTATCTTTTTTGGGCAGCACGCTTCCGCCGTCAACTTCTGGGCGTTCGGGGTGTTTCTGTTGTCGCTCACCGTGATTTATATTACGCCGAAGTTCACCAAGCGGGTTCCGGGGTCACTCATTGCCGTTCTTGTTTGTACCGTTATCGTACAGGTCTTCCAGATACCGGTCGATACTATCGGACGAACCGTCGGCAAAGAACCGATACCGTTAGAATTGGGCTTTCCGAGATTCTCCAGTCCGGTAACCGACTGGGCTGTGCTGATACCGAATTTGACAAGCATATTTAGTGCGGCATTTGCGATAGCGATGCTCGGCTCGATTGAATCGCTGTTGTCTGCCGTGGTTGCCGACGGTATGACGGGAACGAAACACCGGTCGAACACGGAATTGGTTGCCCAAGGAATTGCGAATGTGATGACACCGTTTTTCGGCGGCATACCGGCAACAGGTGCGATAGCCCGGACGGCAACGAATATCCGCAACGGCGGACGCACACCGGTCGCCGGTATTGTTCACGCTTTTACGCTGCTGTTCATTGTGCTGTGTTTCGGCAAATATGCTGCAATGATTCCGCTGGCTTCGCTTGCCGGAATTTTGATTACGGTGTCAATCAATATGAGCGAGTACCGGATTTTCGGTAAGATGCTGCGGCGTGCGCCGAAAAGCGATATTGCTGTGATGCTTATCACGTTCTTTCTGACGGTGTTTCTGGATTTAACGATTGCGATACCGGTCGGTTTGATTTTGGCATCGTTTTTGTTTATGCGGCGGATGGAACAGGAGTTCGGGACGAATTCAGCGGACAATCAGTTGGCATCGTTGAGTGATGACGACCCGCACGAGGACCCGATGGCGTTGCGGGTATTTGAGGTGCCGGACGGTGTTCACGTCTATAATATCAGGGGACCGTTTTTCTTTGGGGCGGCGAGTAAGTTTCAGCAGGCAATCGAAGGGGCGGCATGCCGGGTGATTATTCTGCGGATGCTGCACGTTCCGATTTTGGATGCAACCGGTGTGAATGCGATTGAGGAATTGCTCCGCCGGGCGGAGAAGGACAGAACGGTAATTTTAGTGTCCGGGATACGTCCTCAACCGATGAAGGTGTTGAACAAGTACGGTTTGCTTGACCGCATCGGCAGGGTTAACATCCACGCGACGATAGTGGAGGCGTTGCCGCACGCTGCCGAAATCGTACAGGAACAGTTGGCGAAGTGATTCCTGCCGGTTTCCGCAAAAAACCGGTGTTTATTTACCGCAACGTCAAAGTGCTGTCTTGTTTTTTAACTCTATACAAAGAAACGACTTACATCTTTTCCGTGAAAAACACGAACAACAAGCGCATTATCCAAACGAAATCGGGGAATTTTCGGCGCATATTGCAATTTGTTGTCCGGTATGATAGGATGCCCCCGTTGTCGGTACAGTGCCGGCAATTCCCAATCCCCAAGGAAAAATTATCGAAATAATTCATTCGTAAAAATCAGCGTTTCGTTGCCTACTACCGTTTCAAGTTCAAAATTATGACAGGAAACAGCAGAGCGTAATCGAAGTTTTGCTTTTGTTTTTGCCTTTTATTCATAGTTTTACGCTTGAAACGG
>JAISJZ010000236.1 GCA_031261125.1 Planctomycetaceae bacterium
ACAACAGCATTTCTCCGTTATTTGACGAGCGGACAAAACGCCTCTGGGCGGCTGCCGAAGCCCAAGCCCTCGGACACGGCGCGTATTAAATCAACTCTGTACTGCCGTTGAACAAGCCACCGGCATCAATCGGCAAGCCATCCGAAACGGTATCACCAAATTAAATACCACAGAAACACTCTCTACTGGCACCGCTTGCGAAAGCGGCTGGCGGTACGCAAAAGTGCGGCAAGGTTGTATTTGAAACGAAAGATGACCCTGATTATCAAAAAATCCTTGATACGTTCAAACCGGTACAACAACTTGTCAAAGAACGTCCGCGCGAGGATATGCCGGAGTATGTCGAACCGCCGTGTATGGAACCATAACCAAAGTGGGTAGCAGGCATAAGCAATATGCGGTGGATAATATGTTCTGCGTAGGAATAAATTGTTATTGCTACCAACAAAAGGCGGTTACGTTGAATGCGAAGCACAATGCCTTACCGGCTTTACCTTGCAACGTTTTATCAGGAGACGACAGGTGATTTGTTCAGGACTTCCAAAAATTCTTTGTTGTATTTTTTAACTTTTGCCTCGCCGAAACCGGGAATTCTTTGCAATGCGGCAAGCGAAGTACATTTGTCTGTTACCATCGGTGCTAACTGTTCATTGGTACAAATCACCTACGTCTGCACCGCTTCTGCAATCGCCAGTTGTTTACGGACTTCTCGTATTTTACTATACATATCAAACTGTTCCGGCGATAATATTTCCCGATAATCAATCCGCTCTTTTTTAGAAAACGGAAACGATGATAAATTATCCGTTGCTGCTGATTCGAGATACTCAATGCAGAAACACCAAGCATTAGAGATTGATTTTCCCGACGCAGACAAAGTGCTCTTGGTGAATGATAATTACAACACGCATTCATTAGGGGCGTTTTACGACAAGTTTGAACGAGAGCGTGCGCGTCGTTTATGCCGTCGTTTGGAAATCATTCCTACGCCGAAGCACGGCAGTTGGCTGAACATTGCGGAGAGCGGGTTATCGGTATCGACACGGATGTGTGTCAAAGACAGACGTTTTGGTACGACGCAGGCATTACAAACGGCGGTCGAGGCATAGATGAAGGAGCGGAACAAAAATCAAAAGGGCGTGCAATGGCAATTCAACACCGATAATGCAAGAATAAAACTCGACTCTCTGTATCCTATGTTTTTGGATTAACAAAATACTAGCACCCCGCCGCGTCTGCCCGATTGCTCAACAGCACGGCAAGCCAACGGGTTGACGGAATATGTTGCAAGACAATTTTCATCACCATCGTTAGCGGTGCGGACAGAAACATTCCAATCGGACCGAGTAGCCAGCCCCAAAACACTAACGAAATCAACACGACAAGCGAGGAAATGCCTAATCCTTCTCCGAGATACTTCGGTTCAATGCCGTAACCGAAGAACGTGTTGACAATCGTAATCCAAACCGCTGCCGCAACTGCTGTTCCCGCCCCTTGGTCAATAAACGCAAGCAGCACCGGCGGCACACCGGCAATAAACTGTCCGATGTTCGGAATGTAATTAAGAAAAAACATCAGAATCCCCCAAAGAAGCGGGTATTCAACGCCGAGAAACCAAAGTCCGGCGGCGGTTGCCGCTCCCGTCAGAAAACTGATAACGGTCTTAATCTTCGTGTAATTCCAAGTATCGGCTGCAATTTTCTTAAAGTACTCGTTTGACAAATCCTGACCGGCAAACGCCTCCTGAACCTTTTGCGGCAACTGTGCCGCTTCAAAGAGCATAAATATCACTAAAACCGCAATGAGAGACGAAACGGTCGCAAAGTTCAGCAGACCGGCAACGCTTGTTTTGACGTATCCCATTATCGTATCCAACTGAACGATGGACAGCAGCGAAAACGTCTTTTCTTTTTTCTCCGGTTGAGAAACGGCAACGGTGGTGCTGGTTTCGTTTTCCGTTTGTTCTAAAATTGCCGGAAGTGTCGGCAAATTTTTTTCAACCTGACGGAACTTGTCGGCAGCGGTGTTAAGCCAATCGTCGAGCATTGTTATCGCCGCCGTTGTTTTCTTTTGGTATTCCGGCAGTTTGCCAGCAAAGTTGGTAAGTGAACTGCTGAACACAAGAATCATTCCCAGTCCGAAGAGAAACACGAGTGATGAGAGCGTGAACACCGCGACGGCGTCGGACAGCCCTTTGCGTTTGAGCCAACGCAGCGGCGGCATCAGCACCAGCGCAAAGAATACGGCGAGCAAAAACGGTGCAACAAGGGACTGCGACAATTTCAAACCGGCGAAAATGATGAATACTGATGCGGTGGTAAGCAGAAATTTGGACATTGGCAGATTTATCCTGTAATTCTGTAAAAAAAATACGGCTAGCGAATGTGGATAATATGAAAAACGGCGGTATCAGGAAAGAGCAAAACAAAACAGGTGCGAAAACAGAAAAAATAGTTAAACTTTATCAGATATTCCGATTTTTACGAAAGAAACGGTTATTCTGATGACGATAACTCTAACGGATAGATAATTCCTGACGTTGAATAATCCGATGCCGAAACTTGCTCATCCGTTGCGTGTCCTCGCTTTGCAACTTGGTTTTGCGCTGATTGCCGCTGCGCCGTTATTTGCTGCAAAACCATCTATACCGCAACTTGTTCCCGCTTTCCCGGATGCCACACTGCAAGAGGAACCGCAATACGAACCGGAAGAACCGTTGCCGTTGCCCGTCCAAAAACGGACAGTCAAACGCAGTTCGGCAACGCAAGTGTCCATAAACGTTCCGCCGAACAGAGACGAAATCATTGTGCCGCAGGGATTTCTCGGCGGCGGAGAGGAAGACGAACCCGCCCCGCTTGAAACTCCTCCTTTAACAAAACCGCAAACCCGGAAAAAGACATCAAAAACGATTGAAACCGCCGAAGGAATTACGCCGCCGCCCGATTATTCCGGTTATTTCGTCAATATACCGAAACCGGAATCATCAAAACAGGCAATGCCGAAACCACTGCCGGCAAAACAAGTCCCGGCGGGAATTATTCTCAATGAAGGAGAATTCTTGGTTGCCGATGCCGGCGAACCGATTGCGGCAAATGCACCGAACGCATCGACGCTTGTACCGCCCGGCGGCGTGTTCAGCGAGGTCTTGCCGTCCTTCGCTGCGCCGAGTGTCGACAATCCGGCATTGGCAAGTTCCTACGGCAGTCCGATGATTATTAAGACATTTGGAAGCGGGGCGTTAGATAACCTCACGCTTTTCGGCGGTGCTTCCGGTTTCAAAAGTGAGACGGACTTCGGTGCCGGTACGAACGGAAGTTTCGGATTCAGCGAAGGGTTTAACTGGTCGGGTCCCGCTACGCCGCAGGAAACCGTCTGCGCCCAATTCGGCTTTCGGGCAGTGCAAAGTAATGTCTGCGGCAACACAACTTCGCATAAAAATTCCCGGGGTCAATGCTTCGTTACTGCCGGCGTGTTCAAGCGGTTTTCGGCATATCCGCTGCAAGGCGGTGCCGTGGTTGACTACTTGGACGATGACCTGCTGGGCAAAACGAAAACGTATCAGGGACGTTGCGAATTGTCGGTACGGACATTCCGCAATTTGGAGTACGGTTTTCTTGGAACAACGGGTTTATCGAAACAGAGTAATGCGGCAGCAAACTTGCGGGGCAACTTGTTTTACGGTACGGTTGACAACATTTACGCGTTCAAAGCGCAGCAGTCGTACCAGATTTTCATCCGCAAACATTTTGCATTTAACGGTTCGGCGGAAGTTCGGGCGGGGGCAACCGACCGCGGCGATACGGTTCTTTCGGCATCGGGAGAGTTTCCGGTGAGCGACCGGTTATCGTTTAACGGCGGCTTTTCGGCATTGATTCCCGAAGAGGGACACGGGTACAACGGCTCGAAGCGGGAGAGTTGGGCGGTGTCTTTCGGAGCGGTATTTTATTTCCGCGGCGGAGCAACAACGAAGGAGAGCAATCCGTACCGACCGATGTTTGACGTTGCCGGCAACGGAACGTTTTACAACCGGATTGTCCGAAAGTGATTACGGCTAATAATACCCGTGAATGATATGACATTTGCCGCAGTTCTCTTCGGGATGAGCAACCGAAAGATGTTTATCCCAAAACTCGCGCTGATGATGACACTCCGTACAACTCTCGTTGCCCTTCCACGCCCCAATCGTCAAACCGTGTCCCTTCCGAACCAAGTCGTTTGACCGGTCAATCAAATGATGACAATCGCCGCAACGCTGTACATTGGTGCTGTCCGGGTGCATCTTCATCGGCTTTCGCTTCGAGTCCGCCGATGTACCTGTAAAAAATGTCATCTCCGATACCGGCGTTCGCAATATGTGTTCACCGTCCGGCAATTCAACGTTCGCAACCCAAGTGTTGCTGCCGAACTGCATCTCCCATTGAACCGGAATACCGTCAACGGACAAATCCATCGACAATAGCGGAAAAAGATGTTTGCCCGTCCAAGTACAAAGAATCGGGGTCTTCGGCATTGAAACAATAGAATCCGGCAACGGCGAAAGCATTTTCGTGTGTTCCGCTATCTGTTCCGCCGTCAGCGGTTCATTCACAAATTGTTCCTGTTCCGAAGCGGACTGAACCGGCGTTTTCGGCGGCGGGTAAAGCGGATACCCCGCCGTGTCCATCAAAAATTCAAAAACAATAAAGCCGGTAAGTGCCAAAAGCAGAATGCAGACCGCACCGGATAGGAACATTCCGATATACTTCATCTCCGGCGGGTCGGAAATCGGCGTATTACTCGAAGTAAAAGAAGTGTAGTTGCTCATACTGCTCTTGACTCGGTTTGAAATAGTCCATATTGTCCGCTAGGAGAAGTGCGCCTCCATTGTATAAAACACAAACATAAGATGCAACGCCCCTTTATTTTTGCAGTTATTTTCACGGTACTGTTATCGGCAATTCTGCTGTCCGTTCCGACCGCCTGCTCGCACTTGAAAGCGAACAATAAAGATGAATTGAGCAGCGAAAAATTCAAATGGAACCTCGAAAACGGCAAACCGATGCTCGTCGGCGATTGTACAACCATCGGCAATTACGTCCCGATTCAGGTACAGGGATTCGGTTTGGTGAAAAATCTCGCCGGCACCGGTGCCGATGACATAAATTCAATGGAACGGAAAATCGTCTATGACGAAATGACCCGGCTCGGTGTCGGCGATACCCGTTCGATAATGGCAGACCCGTCAACGGCAGTCGTGAACGTGCTGGGATACCTGCGTCCCGGTATTCGGGAAGGCGATTTGTTCGATGTTGAAGTCCGTTTGCCGCCGGAAACGGAAGCGAAGAGTTTGCGCGGCGGTTGGCTGATGACCGCGAAATTGTACGAAACCGCTTACGTCGGCGGAAGTCAACCGCTGCAAGGCAAAACGAAAGCATTCGTCGAAGGTCCGATTATGATTGACGACCCGCTGGCAACAGAAACAAAAAATCCCGTCGGATTGAAACAGGGCATCATTTTAAGCGGCGCACGGATGCTCGAATCCCGCCCGATTATCGTGAATATGAAGTCCGGTGCCGAGTCCGCTTTTATTACAGACCGGATTGCCAAAGAAATCAATCACCGCTTTTATATTTCGACCGGGCAGAAAAAAGGAATGGCAACCGCCAAAACGGATTCAATGATAGTATTAGACGTTCATCCGCATTATGCAAACGATGTTGCCCGGTATTTGAAAGTGGTGCAGAGTATCGCTTGTTATGAAAACACAACGAAGCGGATGAAGCGGATTGAAGAACTCAAAGAAAAACTAATGATACCGGGAAAATCGCAGAACGCAGCATTTCAACTCGAAGCCGTCGGCAAAGAAGGAATTCCTGCGCTGCGGGAAGGATTGAAAAGTAAAGACGTTGAAGTACAGTTTTATGCAGCCGTATCGCTGGCGTATCTTGGCGACAATACACCGGCAAAAGTGCTGACGAAAATTTCAATGAGTGAACCGGCGTTCCGTGTTTATACTCTTAATGCGCTGAGCGTGATGCGGAACGATATTGAAGCGGAAACGGGCTTGCAGGAATTACTACACGTTCCAAGTGCGGAGACCCGGTACGGAGCGTTCAGAGCATTGCGGAACCGGAATCCTTACGACAGAACGATACGCGGCGAAAACCTCGGCAGTCAATTCAGTTATCACGGCATCAACACGCCCGGCAATCCGATGATTCACCTGTCGAAATCAAAACGCCCGGAAGTCGTAATGTTCGGAACGGACATCCGTTTGCGGCAGCCGTTTATGCTCGATGCGGGACCGTCAATTTTAGTGAACGGACAGCAGCCGGGGCAAGTCGTCGTTAAAAAACTTGTGTTGAGCGGCGTTGACCAGCAGCGGGTCGTATCAAACGGCGTGGATGAAATTATTCGGGCAGTCGTCGAACTTGGCGGAACGTATCCTGATGTCTATCAAATGCTTCATCAAGCAAGTCAGGCGGGGGTATTGCCGTGCCGGCTGGAAGTCGATTGCTTACCGGAACCAAACCGGATTTACCGCCGACCGGGCGGCAATGACGAAGAGAAAGAGCAAAAAACTGAAGCGGAACCGCCGAAGAAAAAAACGGCATTAGAGCGGATGAACCCGAAAACGTGGTTTGAGGAAAATCCCGGCGGAAAATCAACGGACTATGAAGGAACAACGAACACTTCGGTTAGGGAGTAAGGATTAAGAGGATGCTTCGGGCTGTCGAACTTTGCGGATTCAAGAGTTTTGCCGACCGGACTCGGTTAGAGTTCGAGGAGGGAATCTGCGCCGTCGTCGGTCCGAACGGTTCCGGCAAATCCAACATCGTTGACGCAATCAAATGGGTTCTCGGCGAACAAAGTTTGAAAAAACTCCGAAGTTCAGAATCAACCGACGTGATTTTTAACGGTTCGCAAGACCGCGCGCCGCTCGGTTCTGCCGAGGTAACGCTGTCGTTCGACAATTCTAAAAAAACGTTCAACATCGAAACGCCGGAAGTGCATATCACCCGGCGTATCTACCGCAGCGGTGAAGGAGAATACCTCATCAACCGGCAAGCCGTCCGGTTGAAAGACATCAAGGATTTGTTAAGCGGTACCGGTTTGGGAACACAGGCGTACAGCATCATTGAACAAGGACGCGTCGAATCTCTGCTGCAAAGTACGTCCGTGCAGCGGCGGGTGATTTTTGAGGAAGCGGCAGGCATCAGCCGGTTCAACGCCCAAAAGCAGGAAGTTCAACGCCGGCTTGAACGGGCGGAACAGAACCTTGTCCGGTTGTCCGACATCGTTTCCGAAGTGGAATATCAACTTAAAACGACGCGAAGTCAGGCGGGTAAAGCCCAACTTTATCGGGAATATACCGCCCGATTGCAGGAGTTGCGCATTGAATCGGCATTGACCGAGTACCGCAAACTTGCCGTTCAGCAGGAAACGTTGAACAGCAGCGTTGCTGAAGTGCAGCAGACGCTCGGAACGTTGACCGCAGAAATGAAGGAACACGAACAAACGGCAGAAACGCTGAACATCGGTATCGAAAATGCCGACAAAATCGTCCGCCGTTTAGAAAGCGATACCGCGGCAATCCGGCAGCGGATTACCGGCGATGAGGCAACGGTCGAATTACAGTTGACGCAGGCAACCGAATTAGAATCGGAAATCGCCGACAACGCCCGGCAGTTGAACGAGTTGAATACGAAAAGTTCCAACAGCGAAGATTCCGTCAGTCAAGCCGTCAACGAATTGCAGCAAGCGGAACAAACTGCCGAGGAAATTCAATCTTCGTACAAACAACTGCAAGAATTAGAAAATGAATTGGATAAACAGCGCAAAAACAAACGCAATGAAAAGGAATCGCTCCGCAAAGAATTTGAAACAGCAAACCGGGAGCGGGCAAGAATTGACGGCACCGTCAGCGGGCTGGAATCGCAATTAACAACGCAGAAGAACACAAAAGAAGAATATGCCGCCCGGCTTGATGTTGCAAAAACAAACGGGCAGGAACAAGAAGCGGAATGTTCACAACTGCAAGACATTGCGGATACATTGCAGGACATAGTTTTGCAAAAGTACGGACAACTGGAAGAAGCGAAACAGCGCAAAAGCGAACGGGCAAGACAATTAGCGCAGTTAACGTATCAACTTTCGGAACAAAAGCAAAAACAGAGCGGTATGCGGGAACGTATTTCCGATTTGGAAGACCTTATCCGCAAACACGAAGGATTAAGTCCGGGCATCAAAGAAGTCCTTCGGCAGTCAAAAGACCCGGAGAGTCCGTTTCGGCACGCATTCGGTTTGGTGGCGGATTTACTGCGGGTTGAAGTGGAGTATGCTCCGCTGATTGAGTTGGCGTTAGGGGCAAAAGCACAGCACGTTGCTGTCGCACCGAAACCGGAGTTATTCCGGTACATTGAAAAAAATTCGGCTTCATTTCCCGGTCGCGTCGGATTTATCTGGCTTGACAAAAAACAGCAGGAGATGCCGTGGCTGAACGAAAAAGGTTTTTTCGGACGTGCCGGCGTTATCGGAAGAGCAGACCAATTTGTCAATGCGGATACGAAATTCATTCCGCTGGCGCAGCGTCTTCTCGGCAGAACTTGGCTCGTTGAAAACATCGGCGTTGCCATCAAATTGTACGGCGAAAGCGATGCGAAGACCAACTTCATTACCGTTACCGGCGAACTGCTTACGCCGGACGGCGAACTGATTGTCGGTCCGCCGAACGCTTCGAGCGGACTGCTCACCCGCCGCGCTGAACTACGGACGCTCGGCGGAACAATGCAGCAACTCGATGCTGATGTCGCCGCACGGGAAACCGACACCGCCGCCGCAAAAAAACTTGCCGCCGAAGACGAAATTGATATCGAAGAAGAAACAAAAGAACATCAAAAAGCGGTCAAAGAATACGATGCGAAAAAACTCGAATTATCTGCCGCCGAAGAACGCAAACGGCAAGGATGGGAGCGTATTAAACATCTGAACGAAGAAATCGGAAAACTCGATACGCAAATCAGCAAGACCGCCGAAAACTTGCAGCAGGCAACGGTACAGCGGCAAAAGTTGAACGAACTGTTGACCGAATTGGAAAACCGGCAAACGGAGAATCAACAGGAACTTGAACAAGCGGAAGCACAGTACATTAAACATCAGCAGGAAACAAGCGAACGAAAAATCGAATTGGCGAAAAGCGAAGAGCGGCGGCGTTCGTTGAAAGACCGCCTGCGGCAATTTGAAGAACACTGGAAAGAGCGGCAGCGGACGCTGCACGAGCACCGCAAACGCGGCAAGACACTGAACGAACGCCGTGATACAATTCTGTTGTCCGTGCTGCAACTGGAATCCTCGCTCGCAGCACTCTACCTGAAAAAAGAATCGCTTGCCGCCGAGTCCGCCGCAGCATATCAGCACTGCCGCGGGTTAAATCAGAAACGTACCAAAATTCAAACGGAACTCAAAAAACTAAACAAGGAATTCAACCAGAATCAGAACAAAGCGAACACGAAGCAAAACGAAACCGACCGTTGCCGGCAGGAACAACAAATGCTTACCGACCGCATTAAGGACGATTACGGCGTTGATTTGAAGGAGTACCGTTTAGACCAGCCGATTGCGGCGGCAGATTCCCAAGTACAAATTGATGATTTACGCAGCAAACTCCAAAAACTCGGAAGCGTTAATTTGGAAGCGATTGATACTTTAGAGGAATTGGAAACCCGTTATGCGGCATTATCAAATCAGTACAACGATTTGGCAAATGCGAAACGGAACATCGAAAAAATCATCGAAAAAATTAACATCGACAGTAAGCAACTGTTTGAGGAAACGTTTGAAGGCGTGCGCCGTCACTTCAAAGAATTATTTCAGCACCTCTTCGGCGGCGGCTCTGCGGACTTGATTTTGGAGAACCCGGAGAACTTGCCGGACAGCGGTGTGGACATCATTGCGAAACCGCCGGGCAAAGATTTGAAAAACGTGATGCTGTTAAGCGGCGGAGAAAAAACGATGACGTGCGTCGCCTTGCTGCTGGCGTTCTTCAAGTACCGTCCCAATCCGGTGTGTATCCTCGATGAATGTGATGCCGCTTTGGACGAAGGAAATATCGAACGGTTCGCCAATGTGATTAAAAACTTCCGCACAAACACACAGTTTTTGGTCATCACGCACAGCAAGAAAACAATGGCATCGGCAACGACCATTTACGGCGTAACGATGCAGGAGAACGGCGTATCGAAACCGGTCTCGGTGCGGTTCGCCGAAGTCGATGAAGACGGCAATTTACTCGAACGGAAAGCAGCGTAACAATGCTTGATAAACTTTTGAAAATCAGCGGTACGGCAGCATTGTACTTTTGCGCCGGAATGTTTTTGGCAACGCTTATCCTTGCGGCAGTCCTGTCCTACTCGTGGAACATCGACAAAGCGAAACGCCTGAAAATGCTGGCAATCGCCCAAGGATTGGAAATCGCCGACATTCAGCAAGCAGTTACCGACCGGATTGCTCAAATGACTTATGAACAGATTCTTGAAGAGCGGGCAAAACGTCTTCGTAATCAAGAATTTCAAAAGGAATCCAGCGAGGAAACCGTTACGAAATCGCTAATCGCCGATGAAAAGAAAATTGATGCAAAATTAAAACAAATCGGCGCAAAAGAAAAAGCATTCGACCAAAAAATCAAGGACTATCAAAAGAAAGCATCGGCAAAAGGAATTGTTGAAGAAACCCGGCTGATTGAAGAAGCGGAACCGGAACAGGGCAAAGACATTATTCTCGGCATTATCAAGGACTTCGGCGATTACGAACGGGTACTGACAATGCTTTTGGCAATGGACGAAAAACGCCGCGGCGAAATCCTGTACGCTATGACCGTAGAAGAGGAAAAGAAGAAACTTGTCGAACTGCTGCAAAAAATCGGCAACGGCGAACCGCTGTCGAAAGTCGCTCAGGAAGCGGCAAAAGAAGCAGAAAAAACGGAGAATTAAAAATGGACAACGGAGAATGGCGTTTAACCGCCGGTTCTGCCGGCGGTGTTTTTTCCTACTCGTTTCCAAAAGGAATGACGGAGACGGCGCAACTGCGCTCGGCGTTTCTCGACGCAATACAAAAACAGCAGCAAAAACACAAAGACGAACCGAATCAAAAAACGGAAACGGAGGCGAAAGAAAAACAAGACCGTGTTCTTTCCCGCAGCGAACATCTCCGCAGCGAAAAAAAGAACCTGAACAAATCCGAACTCCGTTCAGAACAGTTAGACTGGGATTACAACAGAAGAACGGAACGGCAAGAGACACGGCAGCAGGAACACGTTCAGAAAACGGAACGGTTCCGTTCGCCGGAATTTCAACGGCAGCCGGCTCTTGCCGCTCCGCAAACGCTGTTTAACCGTTCCGGCAACTCAACGCCGGCGGGCGGCAGTATCGAATTTCAATCGGCATCGAAAACGGCAGCGGTCAATACCGCCGGTTCCGCAATATCAACCGGACTGACCGGTACTGATGCGGCAGTGAATGTTGCCCCGCTTCTCGTGTCGGCAGAAACGGCAATGCTTCCTTCACAGAACACCGCGGCATTCATTCCGCCGAACGTTACCGAAGCGGTTTCGGCGTTCACAGTTTTTTCGGCGGCGGGACATCTTCGTAAAATGCCGTCCGAAGAGAAAGACAAAGAGAAGTCCGAAAAGAAAAAAGATAAAAGCGGTTCGTTTCTGTCGCTGCTGCAACTCGTGGAAAAACAGCCGGCTCAAACGCAGCGTAAATCTTTGACCGATGTTTTCGTTTCCAATCGGCACGAGACCGCCGTCAAACCGGTTGAAGAAAAAGACGAGCAAACAAAACAGAAGAACGAACCGAAGAAAGAAATACCGTTTGAAAAACTGTTGGAACCGCTGAAGCAGCCGGTACCGCTGAAGGAAACCGTAAATACAACAGCGGCGGAACCGCAGGAGCAGACGGAGGACCGGGTTCAATTTGTCCGGCGGATTGCCGCAGCGTGTCAATCGGCAGCGAATCAAAGCGGTACGGTGCGGATGAAGTTAGACCTCGGTATTCTCGGAAGTATTACGCTTTGGACGGTATTCAAAGAACAAAAGTTGTCCGTCCGTTTTGAAACGGAAAAGGAACAAACAAGGCAAATTCTGTCAGAGGGTATTGATGCTCTCCGTTCATCGCTTGCCGAACAGGACATTACGCTGGATACAGTTGAATTCAAAACGGATACGGTATAGTGTAAAATAGCCGAAAGTGTTCAACCGGATTTTGCACCACGAACCGATGTTCCGCCGTTTCATCTTATTTCTGTTTTTATTCCCGCCGTGCTGTTTTTGTTCCGGTCAGGAAGCGGTGTTGCTAAATATTCCGCTGCCTGTATCCGGCAAAGCGGCACATAGCGTTACGCAGACACTAGACCGCATCGGCGGCGGCGGAACCTGTTCCGCTGTGATTCTGCAATTCCAACTCGGCGAAAACGAGGAAACCTACGGTCGCGGTTCGTCCTTCGGGGCGTGCTACGAAATTGCCAACTTATTAACAAGCGAAAAGTTTCACGGCATTAAAACGGTTGCATTTTTTCCCGGCGGCTCTTACAAGGGGCATTGTCTTCTCGCTGCGCTGGCGTGTGATGAACGCATTGCCGCCGCCGGCGTTGAACTCGGCGAAGCAGCAACCGACGAACCGGAATTGACCGAAACGCTGCGCAACGCCTATCGGGAAATCGTTCAAAAACGCAAACAAATTCCGTTTGCTATCGTTGAAAAACTTCTCGATGCAAAAATCAATTTGCAGTCCGTTGAAACTGAAAAAGGAACCCGGTACGGAACACCGGAAGAATTAGAGGAACTGCGCAAAACCGAAACGTTCGCCGCAGAACCAACGGAATTTATCGCTGCCGGTCAACCCGGTTTGTTCACCGCAGAAACAGCAAGAAAAATCGGACTCATCACGCTCCTTGCCGAGGACAAAGCAGCGTTGGCGCGCAGTTTGGGGTTCCGTCCCGATGACATTACGTATGCACCGGTTGCCGGCGAACACGGACACGCTGTCCGCATTGATTTGACCGGTCGGGTTACCAGTGATTCTGCCGGTGCGGTGATACGGAGTTTGCAAAAAACGCTGAAAGACGATACAAGTACCGCTAATAAAAACGTTGACTTTATCTGTTTGTATATTGATTCGCCGGGCGGGTCGCTGGATGCAAGTTTGAATCTTGCGTCGTTTATCGTGAGGGACATTGACCATTCCCAAACGCGGGTCGTTGCGTACATTCCGTATCAAGCCCGGTCGGATGCCGCAATCGCTGCGCTGGCATGCGATGAAATCGTTCTCGGTTCCGAAGCGGTTCTCGGCGGCGACGGAGCAACGGTCTTCACACCGGAAGAAATCACCGAAGCAAAACGGATGCTTTGTGATTTTTTAGCGGAAGAATCGCTGCGGTCGTGGTCGCTGCCGGCAGCGTTCATCGACCCGGACATCGAGGTTTATGAATATACCCGAAAACAAAACGGCAAAGACATTACCGAGTATTTCTGCGATGACGAGTTTAACGAACAGCCCGATGTTGAACGGTGGACGAAAGGAAAAATTGTCAAACCGAAAGGAAAATTGCTGGAAATTGTCAACGGCAAAGGACAGCAACTTTTCATCGACCGGACGGCAAAGAATTTCGGCGAATTCAAACTGCTGTACGGTTTAGAAAACGACCCGGAATTCGTTCAGCCGTCTTGGGCAGACCAACTCGTCCGCTCGCTGTCCGGTCCGGGAATGTCAGCACTGCTGTTGATGATTTTCTTCATCGCGTTAATGACAGAAGCACAAACACCCGGTTTGGGTATCGGCAGTTTCGTTGCCCTCGTTGCGATTGTCCTGTTCTTTTGGCTGAACTTCCTCGGCGGTACGGCAGGCGTGCTGGAAATCCTGCTGTTCGTCATCGGGGGCGGCTGCGTAATGCTGGAAATTTTTGTGCTGCCGGGAATCGGCATCTTTGGTGTCGGCGGTGCCGCTGCAATGATTTGCTCATTAGTATTGGCGAGTCAGACGTTTATCATTCCGCGGAACTCGTATCAGATGACGCAGTTTCAAAACTCGCTGCTGATACTGTCGATTGCCTTCGCCGGAATGTTTGCCTGCGGTTTTGCTTTGACGAGAATCATTCACAAGGCGAACAAACCGAAAGATACGGATACGGCACTTATTCAGCAGACGGAAAAACTCGCCGATTACGATTCGCTCCTCGGTCAGACCGGCGAAACGCTTACACCGCTGGTTCCTGCCGGTAAAGCGATGTTCAACGGCGAACCTGCCGATGTTGTTTCCGACGGCGAACTGATTGAGAAAGGCATTTCCGTTGAAGTTGCCGAAGTTATCGGCTACAAAATCGTTGTACGGAAAAAACGTTAGGTACCTTATGATGCGGCTTTCGCCGGAACAGCGTGAATACCGAGAGCGGCAAGCGTTGAAGCAAAAAGTTCAAACAACCGCGGACTTACGCCCGCGGCTAGCGGTATTTTTTCGTCCCTAATGTTTATTTGAACAACTCCGCTAACTCGTCTTGCAGTTTTCGACCGCGGGCTTCCGTAATCACTTTGCCATCTTTGCCGACAAGCAGCATCGTCGGAACGCCTTGAATTCCGTAAAACTTGCCCTGCGCCGGCTGCTTCGCCTTCTCCGTCAACGCTTCCGAAACAATCAGCCACGGCAGTTTCTCTTCTTCGACTGCCTTCTTCACCGTTCCTACCGGGTCGCCGCCGCGTTCCCAGCAATAGACCGAAACGATTTCAAATCCCTTGTCGTGATACTTCTTATATGCTTCCAACATTCCTGGTATTTCACCTTTGCACGGACCACACCACGTTGCCGTGAACTTCACCAGCACAACTCTGTTTTTCGCCAAAATGCCCGTCCAATCGAAATCCTTGTCGTCCAGCGTTTTGCCGTACAGTTTCAATTCCGCACCGGCACTGCGTTTCGCTTCGCCTTCCCACGCTCCGAGAATCTCCTCTTTCTGTGCCGCCGTCAACGTGCATTGGTCGGATTTGACAAATGCCGTCAGTTCCTCACGGACTTTCTCCGATAATTTCGGGGCAATCTTCTGCGCCGAATCCGATGACGCTAATTCGAGAATGTTTTCCAAAGCCCGTTCCGTCGGAATACCCTCGATTTTTTTGTTCGCCCATTCCAACGCTTCCTTCTTGTACGCTTCAAACTTTTCCAGCGTGAAATCCGCATAGACCTCTCTGCCTTTTTTAATGAACTGCTGAAATTTTTCCGTGGAAATCAACTCAATGAACTTGCCTTCCTTTTCGATTTCTTCGTAAAGCGTTGTAAGCCGCTTTTGGGCTTCCGTTTCAACGGCTTCGATTTTCTGAACGAGCGGCAGAATCTTCTCCTGATTACTTTCGTCTTCTTTCGTTAAACCCGCTTCCTTCTTCATCTTCTCAAACTGAGTGATTTTCTCCCGCTGGTCTGCCTGTTTCAAACCCTGAATAAGCATCTGATAGCCGGTCTTCTTCTCAACTTCGTCTTTGGCAATTTTGAGAATTTTTTCCGCACCGGTAATAGAACTTTCGGACATCTTTTGCAGGAACGGTCCAATGGTGTCAGCCGTTATTTCGCCTTTTTTAGCGAGTTCCTGAATCTCGGTTTGCAATTTTTTGCTCACCGATTCAAGATACTGTTCGACATCGGCAACGGTCTTTGCCTCATCGAGATTCGGTTCTTTGGCGACGGGCTGTGCCACATCTTGGGCGCACGCCGGAATAATCAGCGAAAGCAGGAACAGAAACAAAAAGAGGAAACGGTACATAGTTTTTCCTTGAAAATGGTGTGAATCCTGTCAAAGCAACACGGATTGTGCGATTGTATCATACACCGGCGGAAGCGTCAACCGATTTCAAATAATCCAAACTCTTTTCGGCGAGAACATTCACCCCCAGCGAGTAATCGAACACTTCAACGGACACCCAGCCGTTGTACTCAACGTCCCGCAACGCTTGCAGTATCGGCGCAAAATCCAAAGTGCCGAAACCGGGTCCCTGTAAATTCGGGTCGTTTGCGTGAAAGTAAATCAGGTGTTCCTTGTTCTGCTGAATCAATTCAGGAATCGGAACGGACTCATCAGACATCGCTTTGCAGTCCAGATGCAGGGCGATGTGCCGCGGTACACCGATTCGTTCAATGAGTTGCACCGTTTCGGCGGCGGTCGTTAAAAAGTCCGTTTCTTTCCTCGCCAGCGGTTCAACGGCAATTTTGACATTGTACTTTTCCAATGCCGGTACAACACGGGAGAGAACCTCAGCGGCGTAATCAAACGCCTGCTCTTGGGAAACACTGGGCAAAAGGTTCCGCTGTTTCGGCGAACCGAGAACCATAAATTGTCCGCCCAAGTCGGCACAAAGTTGAACGAGTTGAACGAAGTAATCCGCCGTCCGTTTGCGGACTTCGGCATCCGGCGAAGTGAGATAATATCCTTCGGTTTTCGCCAAAAGCCAGTGCAAGCCGGTGATGGTTAGTCCGGCGTGTTCCGCCGCCCGCCTGACGGCGGTACGCTGCGAAGTATCAACCGCTTGCACTGTTGCTGCCATTGTGAACGGCGCAATTTCGGCACCGTCATAGCCGGTTTGCTTGATGTAATCGAATACCCGCGGAAAATCGAAGCCGCTGCCGGCGTTCCGTGTCTCAAACAGTTCATTGCAAAGAGCGTATTTCATCGTGAATAATGAGTAGGGAATAACGAACAGTATATGATTATACATATTGACAAGCAACAATAAACAAGGGATAATAATAATGGATGATATTATCACTATTCATTATTCACCAACTCCGATGCCTGCCGACGACCATCTGAATTTCATCGAACAAATCATCGAAAATTATATTGCCGACCCGCCGCAAACGGCTGGGGCTGACTTGTTGCCCATTGCGACCCGGTTTCCGCCGGAACCGAACGGCTATCTGCACATCGGACACGCCAAGTCAATTTGTCTAAACTTCGGACTGTCGAAAAAATACAACGGCAATTTCACGCTCCGCTTTGACGACACGAACCCGTCGAAAGAGGAAACGGAATACGTCGAAAGCATCATCAACGATGTTCAATGGCTGACCGGCGAATCAATGGACGGCAAAATCCGGTACGCTTCCGATTACTTCGACCAAATGTACGCGTGGGCGGAGGAATTGATAAACAAGGGGCTTGCCTATGTCTGCGACCAAACGCTGGACGAAATGCGGGACAACCGCGGCACGCCGGACAAGCCGATGACTCCGTCGGCAGGACGTTCTTTTAGCCCGGAGAAAAATCTGGAACTATTCCGGGCGATGCGGGACGGCAAATTCCAAGACGGCGAACGAACGCTCCGGGCGAAAATTGATTTAGCGTCGCCGAACTTCAATATGCGCGACCCGGTGATGTACCGAATTTTGAAAACACCGCATCACCGGCAAGGGGACAAATGGTGCATCTATCCGATGTACGATTGGGCGCACGGCTTGGAAGACAGCATTGAACATATTACTCATTCGATTTGCACATTGGAATTTGAGCATCACCGTCCGCTGTACGATTGGTTTCTCGACCATTTGGACGGCATCTGGCGACCGCACCAATACGAGTTTGCCCGCCTGAACCTGACTTATACCGTGATGTCAAAACGCAAACTCTTGGAACTGGTTAAGTCAGCCCCAGCCGCTTGCGGCGGATTAAATGTTTCCGGCTGGGACGACCCGCGGATGCCGACGATTTGCGGTTTCCGCCGCCGCGGTTATACTCCCGAAGCCGTTCGGAATTTCTGCAAAGAAATCGGTGTAGCGAAGTTCAACAGCACCGTCGATGTCGTCAAACTCGAAAATGCCGTTCGGGAGGACTTGAACAAAACCGCTCTGCGCCGAATGGCGGTGTTGAACCCCGTGAAACTCGTGATTGATAATTATCCCGTTAGCGGCGGAACTTGTTCCGGCACAGAATATCTTGAAGCAATCAACAATCCCGAAAATCCGGCGGACGGAACACGCAAGGTGCCGTTTTCCAAAGTGCTGTACATCGAAGCGGACGACTTTATGGAAGATGCTCCGAAAAAGTATTACCGCCTCACGCCGGGACAGGAAGTCCGTCTGCGGTACGCTTATTATGTGAAGTGTACCGGATGCGTGAAAGACGAAAACGGCAAAGTGATTGAAGTGCATTGCACTTACGACCCGGCAACCCGCGGCGGGCAATCGCCGGACGGACGCAAAGTGCAGGGGACGATTCATTGGGTCAGTGCCGAACACGCCGTTGATGCCGAAGTCCGGCTGTACGACCGGTTATTCACGAAGGAATCGCCGGATGACCCGCAAGACCCGGCGGATTACAAAGAGTACCTCAATCCGAATTCGCTGCAAATTATTGAGAACGCCAAACTCGAACCAGCATTTTCCGCCGACGATTTTAATCGCCGTGAAAATTTGCGATACCAGTTTGAGCGGATTGGATATTTCTGTCTGGACAACTCGCCGCGAGCGGCTGGGACGAACAAATTGGTATTTAACCGGACGGTTTCGCTGCGCGACAGTTGGGCGAAAGTCAACCGTTAGCTGCGGTGCCGCAAGCGGCACCGCATAATCACCGCACAACGTCCCGCATACACCAATGGACAAATTATACGAAGTAAAACACCGCATCAACGCCGCCGCCGGTAAAAGCGGACGCTGCGGTGCCGATGTCAAACTCGTTGCCGTTACCAAATACGCTAAACTCGGCGATGATATTCACGCCGAACTGCTCGCCGCCGGATGCGCCGACTTCGGCGAGTCCCGACCGCAACTCCTCGAAGAAAAAGCATTCTTTTACGCCGGACAACCGATACGCTGGCATTTCATCGGCTCGCTGCAACGGAACAAAATACGGAAGATTTTACCTGTTATAACGCTGATTCACTCCGTTGATTCGGTCAAACTTGCCGAGGCGGTCAACCGGATTGCCGAAGAGGAACACATTGAAACCGTTCATTGTTTGTTGGAAGTGTTTGTTTCCGGTGAAGACACGAAGCACGGGTTCGCACCGGACGAATTACCGGCGGCGTTGGACATTCTCGGTGCGTTGCCGCATCTTACGGCGGATGGTTTAATGGCAATGGCGGGACTGAATGTGAACGAAAATGAGATTCGCCGGCAGTTTGAGACGGTACGGAAACTGCGGGATACTTTGCGGGAACACGGTATGCCGGAAAACGTTAACTTAACGGAATTGTCAATGGGAATGAGCAGCGATTTTGAAATTGCCGTCGAGGAAGGGGCAACGCTTGTCCGCATCGGTTCGCTGCTGTACTAAACGGCTGCTATATTTTCGCCCGCTTTTCGTTTGCAGTACGCTGTTTGATTTTTGCCGGCGGCGTTTTGGCGTTCTTCTTATTGCCGAACGCCTTCGCTTTCTCAATACCCTCTTGCAGCGCATCATCGCCGATTTTCACCCGCGCCGTGTAATGAATGTCCGCTAACTGTTTGCCGGCATCCGTTTTCTCCGCCAGCCGCGCGTGAAAATAGAACCGTTGTGCGTCCCGCTCCGGGATGTGTCCGACCGATAAATCCTCGTTCTTCTTCAACGGCTGCACAAAAATAATGCCGGACATCGGTCCTTCCAACTTCCGACCGTCATCGAATATCAGCGTGTAAGTGAACATTCGGCACGGATACGTTCTGCCGGTGTACATCTTTTCATCGCTTGCCAATTCTTTGAACCGCCATTCTTTTTCCATCCATTCTTTTTCGACGCTGCACTCGATTTCGGCAATTTTCTGAATCGGTACCGTCCGCTGCCGTTTCAGTCCAACATCGTAGATTTCGAGGCGTTTGTCCCGCGTGATGTACAGCAGACCGGGAAACACTTCGCCGTTTGACATTTCAATGTAGCCCGGTATCGTATCTTCGCGGGCATCGGACTCCCGGCGGCTCAACGGACTCGACAGTGCCGGCGGTTCCCCGTTCAGCAGACCGGTGCTGACAAGCAAAAAAAGGAGTGCAATCGTTTTCATAGCCAATAGTTTAGAATCCGCTTTTGCGGCGGTCAATATGCCGAAGGTAACCCTATTAACCTCGCATTTTATCAAAAAAAAGAAACACACAATAGGACTCAGTCCGGCTGCAATTCCATAGTTTAATTTTTGTCGCTCACAGATAAATTGTTGTATCTTTTTGAAAAATCAGATACAATGCTAACATTGATCGTGAACGGCTACCGAAAATATGCTGCACTGAAGCGATTCGAGTTTGCTTTTTATGAATTCCTTTTTCGACGAAACGTTATCGGCTGACAATTCTGATGTTCGCCATTCTGAAGAGCCGCAGCCGGAACGCCGCCATGAACCCGAAGAGTTGATTCCTGAATTGACTCTTTATCTGACATCAGGGGTTGGTGCGGTGTTGATGCAGCGTTTGCTTTTACATTTCAAAAATGCTGAGTCCGTTCTGAACGCTTCGCCGCAGGAACTTCAACGTGTTCAAGGAATCAGCACCAAAGTTGCCGAAAACATTGGTATTGCTCACTCAGAAAATCGGGCAGAAAATCTTGTCAAACAATGCAGGGAGAACAACATTTTGTTGATTTCGCAAAACGACATTCGCTATCCGGTGCTGTTGCGAAAGATTCCTGACCCGCCTCCTTTCTTGTTTATTCAAGGAGACTGGAATATTCCTGACCGATATACCATTGCGATGGTCGGTACTCGGCGCGCGACCCCTTACGGTACACAGCAAGCCGAGCGGTTGGCAACAGAATTAGTTCATTGCGGTTTTACGATTGTCAGCGGACTTGCGACAGGTATCGATGGTGCCTCTCATCGCGGGGCGTTGGCTGCGAACGGACGAACGCTTGCGGTTTTGGGAAACGGTTTGCTGCATATTTTTCCGCAAGAGCATCAAGACCTTGCGCGTCAAACTGCCGCTCACGGAGCATTGATGAGTGAATGTCTTCCCGACCAGATTCCGCGGCGCGGCATATTCCCGCAGCGAAACCGTATCATCAGCGGCTTATCGCTAGGCGTTTTGGTTGTTGAAGCCCCGACACAAAGCGGTGCATTGATTACATCGTCGCAAGCGTTGAAACAAGGACGAGCCGTTTTTGCTGTACCGGGTCCCGCTCATCTGGACACGTCGCGAGGTTGCCATCAACTGATTCGGGACAATGCCGTTCTGGTAGAATCGGCAGATGATGTTGTACGGTTTTTACGCGAAACATCTCCGGCTTCCGTTCCATCGGTTGGTACATTCAATCGACCAGAAGTTTTAATACCGTTGACAACGGCAGCGAAGGAAACGCTCCCCAAAAATAAACCCTCGGAGTCATTGCGAAATTCGCCGCCTGCACCATCTCCTGCCGAACAGCAATTAGGCGAGACGGAATCCAACATTTTGAAACTGGTTCTTACAACGCCGACTCCGATAGATAAAATTATTGTACAATCTGATTTACCTGCTCATCAAGTTTTAGCAACGCTCAGTATGCTTGAAGTCAACCGCCTTGTTCGCCGTACAGAGTCCAATTCTGTTGTTCGTGTTTTTTGAAAATATCAATCGTGTTGGCTAATGTT